>JBEAPM010000186.1:0-10099 GCA_041164445.1 Cyanobacteriota bacterium | reverse complement strand
CTTCCGTTGCCACTGATAAGCCTAGCTTGACCCAACTGGGCTGATGATTGACAATCCACCGTCCTAAAAAGAGCCGTGCCACAGCGGTCAGTTTCAGAGCCTCTCCGGCTAGGGGCTGATCTCGGCCTACTCGCCGCCGCAGGGCTGAGGGGGCAAATTGACCCACAAAGGGTAGCAAAATAAATTCGGTAATCCGAGCGGGATAGCCCTTGTTTTCCGCCTGTTCCTGTAGCGATCGTAAATGGTGTAAATGGGTGAGTTGATGGGTCGGGGTTTCAATGTGTCCGGAAAGGAGGGTGCTGGTTGTCGGCACCCCGAGGCGATGAGCCGTCTGGATAATTTCCAACCAGGTGGCGGTATTAATTTTTTCGGGACAGAGAATGCGACGAACACTATCCTCCAACACTTCCGCTGCGGTGCCCGGCATCGATCCTAAGCCCGCTTCCTGCAGGCGGGCAATGACCGTTTCATAAGTCAGACCATCTTCCCGGGCAATAAATTGCACTTCCTGAGGGGAAAAGGCATGGAGATGGAGATTGGGAAATTCGCTCTTCAGGGTCTGGAGGAGGCTGCAATAGTAGTTGAGGGATTGACCTTGGATTTTAGCTTGGGGATTTAAGCCCCCCTGCATACAAATTTCAGTTGCCCCTAGGCTCACCGCTTCCCGAGCTTTAGCGGCGATCGTACTGTGCTCTAGCCAATAAGCTTCTGGAGAGGTTTCATCTTCCCGGAAAGCACAAAAACTACAGTGTTGCTCACAAATATTGGTGAAGTTAATGTTGCGATTCACCACATAGGTGACGGTTTCACCCACCAACGCTTGCCGTAACTGATCTGCGGCAGCCTGAATCGCTGCGATCGTTTCCGGTTCCCTTTGCTCCAGCAAGACCAGACCCTCTTCGAGGGATAAGCCCTGGCCAGAAGCGGCTCGATCTAAAATGGGCGTTAACGATCGCTGCAATAATTGCATCTAAGCTGTCCGTAGTTACTGTTCTTGCACGAGGCGCAGATAATTTTGCTGCAACTGGAAGTGGCTGGCCGCCATGCGTTCTGTCAGTTCCCGCTCTATATCACAGGTTTTTTGCCAAAACTGAGCCGATCGCCGCGCCCGCAGCAACTCCCACCACAGCATATCAATCATTGCCTGAGCCTGGGAAGCATCTTGAGCGCAATCGGTGCGCAATTCCTGAAATTGCTCCGTAGCTTGGTCATGGGCTTCAACATTCTGAGCCAGAGCTAAACAATTTTCTAAAGATTGAGCCGGAGGAGCGTCAGGGGACGGAGCGGTTTGGGAAAAATTAATGGTTGGGATCATTGTTGTCTTACTCCGCAGAAACGGAACCCGTAATAATGGACAATAAATCAGTCTGGCCCTTAAAGTCTCTTCATGAAGATTTGAAGAACTGTGCCAGGTTTTGTAAACTTTCTTAACAAATTATAATCAAATTCTGTAAAAACGTCATGGGTAAGCCGCGAGTTCTTTCTGGCGTACAGATCAAAAGCAACATTTGGAACTGACGCGGGATATTGCGGCCCGGGTGAACCGTCTCTTTGGCAGCGAAGAAGCCCCGGTCTTGCACTACCCGATCGGGAAACCGTTGCTCAAGCCTGTACCGAGATGGACTGGTGACAATTTAAGCCCCTCTTTACCGAAGTGGTGATCGATCGTCTCAAGCCTATTCAGGAGAAATATCGAGAGTTGCGTTCAGAGCTGGGCTATAATCTGATATTTTCTTCAGTTCAATCTGTTACTCATCAAATTGATAGTCTCGGAGTTCACTTGTTCAATACTCATATTAAGGGAGTTGAGATTTTAGATTTAACCAAGGCATAAGTTCTGGGTAACTAGAGAGGATATGAGGGATTTGACTAAGTTGTACCAAAATCTGAAGCTGATTTTTTAATTGGCGCAGTTGACGAATTTTTTCTACAGGTTGGTTTTTCCACTCTTGAGCCATTGCTTCAGTCTCAGCTAATGAGAGGTTACAAGTTTTTTGAAACCATTGCACGATCGTTTCGGGGTCAAGAATAGAGGAATGACTTTGTACACCCAGGGCTTTCATTAAGCGAATCCGTAACATCATAATTTTTGTGGCTACCGTGATTTGAAGAGTAGAAGAAATATGGGGTAAAAGACGATCGTAGAGTTTTATCGTTACAGTGGCCCACTGCAAACAGAGTTGATTTTCTTCTTGTGAAAGTAAATGATCAACTTTGATAATTAAACCATCGAGTACAGACAATCCAAAGATCAGATCATCAATCGGTGATGGCTCAACATCAATCCACTTGAGTAATGTTGCTGCATCTTGATGAAGCCATGTTTCAACAATATTTTTAGATGTAGTTTGAACCATGATTTCCTCTTTGGAGAAGTTAATACAAACAGTTAATACAAACGATCGATTTTAATTAATAATTTCTAAATCAGCATAAGAGATGTTAATGCCCATTTCCTGAAAAACTGTCTTTGCAAATTCTAGACTTGTGGCTGTAGGCTGGTAATGCCCACTATAATTACTGAGCCAGAGAAGCAGATACTCTCCGTTGTTTCCCACAATATCCGCCAGACCAGCCGCTAAAATGGGTTCTCCTTGGGATAATACTGTATGGTAAATTTCTTGACCATTGACAAACTCAGGAATAAATAGCAGTTTTCTGTTAAGGTTTACAGCCCATTTTACTCGACCTTCAGAAATAAGGGTATCAAATTGCCGATCGTTTATGGAAATCGGTACAATGCCCAAGTCACGAGCCATTTTTAACTCTTGAGCGAAAGATTGAGAGAGTTGATTGTTGAACACAAAGAATCTGGGAATTGTTACACACGTCACGAGGAGCGGGCTTTTAGGTATTCAAAAAACGATCACTGTTGCCAACTCTCGCTCCACGTCACAGGTCTTTTACCAAAACTGAGTGGACAATTATCAGTCTGGCCCTTAAAGTCTCTTCATGAAGATTTGAAGAACCACACTAGGTTTTGTAAACTTTCTTAACAAACTATAATCAAATTTTGTGAAAACGTCATGGGTAAGCCGCGAGTTCTTTCTGGCGTACAGCCAACGGGTAATTTACATCTGGGAAATTACTTAGGAGCCATTCACAATTGGGTTGAGGGGCAAGCCCATTATGAGAATTACTTTTGTGTTGTCGATCTGCACGCTATTACCTTACCCCACGATCCTAAGACCTTAGCCGAAAGCACCTACACGATCGCTGCCCTCTACCTTGCCTGTGGCATTGATTTAGCGCATTCCACTATTTTTGTCCAATCCCATATCCCTGCCCACAGTGAACTGACCTGGTTATTGAACTGCATTACGCCGCTGAACTGGCTGGAAGATATGATTCAGTTCAAGGAGAAAGCGGTAAAACAGGGGCAAAATGTGGGTACGGGGTTACTGGACTATCCCGTGCTGATGGCAGCAGATATCTTGCTCTATGATGCGGATAAGGTGCCGGTCGGGGAAGATCAAAAGCAACATCTGGAACTGACGCGGGATATTGCGGTACGAGTCAATCATCTCTTTGGTACTGAGGAAGCCCCGGTCTTGAAATTGCCCGATCCCTTGATTCGATCGGAAGGAGCTAGGGTGATGAGTTTAACGGATGGCACTAAAAAAATGTCCAAGTCCGATCCCTCCGAATTAAGCCGCATTAACCTGTTGGATACACCGGACGATATTCAAAAGAAAATTAAACGCTGTAAAACCGATTCGATTCGGGGGCTCTTTTTTGACGGCACCGATCCGGAAGTGCCCAGTCGTCCCGAATGTCAGAACTTATTAACTCTGTATCAACTCCTGTCGGGACAGGATCGGGAAACCGTTGCTCAAAGCTGTGCAGAGATGGGCTGGGGGCAGTTTAAACCCCTGTTTACTGAGGTCGTGATCGATCGTCTCAAACCCATTCAGGAAAAATATCGATCCCTGCGCTCAGACCCCGGCTATTTAGAATCCGTTTTGCGATCGGGTCGGGAAAAAGCAGCAACGATCGCTGACGCGACCTTAAAACGAGTCAAAACAGCGATGGGCTTTACGTTACCGGGCTAGGCAACTGGGGAGGTTAATCTGATGTTTACGCCAGATCTGATCCTCTGGGGCATTGCCTATGTTGTGGGACTGGGGATCACGGCGATCGAAGGGCACTGGGGCAGCATTCCCGTAGCCACTCTGCTGGTGTCCTTGGCCAGTTTAGGGGCTGCCGCGATCGTGCCTCGCTGGTGGTGGAGCGGCCCCCGCCCCCTGAGTTGGGTCATTGCCGCCGCGATCGTTTGGTTAGCAGCGCTGAATCTCTCCTGGCAAACCCCTCGTCCCCAGGCGCAAGACATCAGCGTCCTGTTGCAGCAACAGCCCAATCCCATCGTCACGGTTAGGGGAACCATTCAGGGGATTCCCACCTTGAATAGCAGTAACCGGGTGCGCTTTGAGCTAGCGGTGGCGGAACTGCAGACCCGTGCCGCAGCAGATCAAATAGATCAAAATCCTGAGCACGATTCTGAGCGAAACACTCAAGACATTCAAAAGACTCAAGGGTGTCTGTACACCACCGTCCCCCTCTTGCAGGGAACGGGACTGCGATCGGGGCAGGAGATCCAGGTGACGGGGCTAAGTTATCAGCCCAAACCGGCCAATAATCCCGCCGGGTTTGACTTTCAGCAGTACCTGGCCCGTCAAGGCTGTTTTGCTGGACTCAGTGGCCAGCAGGTCAAACTTCTCGAAACGGAAGCCTCTGGCTTTCCGGGGGACAACTTTGGCTGGTGGAAGCTTCGTCAGCGCATTCTGCAAGCCCAGGTGGGAGCCCTTGGCAGTCCCGACGGTACTCTGGTGAGTGCCATGGTGATGGGGAGTCGCAGTGTGGACTTACCCCAAACCGTGCGTCAGGACTTTGCCCGGGCGGGCTTGGCCCATACGATCGCCGCTTCTGGGTTTCATGTCTCTTTGCTGTTGGGGGTGGTTCTCTGGCTCACCCAGGGACGATCGCCTTTACTCCAAGGGATCGCGGGAATCTTTTCCCTGTTGGGCTTCATTGGACTAACGGGCCCCCAGCCCTCGATTTTGCGGGCGGTTTTGATGGGGAGTGCCGGTCTATTGGGCTTAGTGTTACAACGTCGCACTAAACCTTTGGGTATTTTAGGATTGGTGGGCATTCTCCTCTTGCTGTTGCGGCCCCTCTGGATTTGGGATCTGGGATTTCAGTTGAGTTTTTTAGCTACCTTTGGCTTAGTGACTACCGCTACCCCGGTCAGTCAACGGCTGGACTTTTTACCCTCTAAGCTGGCCAGTCTCTGCGCCGTTCCGATCGCGGCCATGATTTGGACGGTACCAGTGTTGCTGTACCAGTTTGGTGTCTTTTCCCCCTACAGTCTGGGGGTCAATATCATTGCCACCCTCCCGATTGCGGTGATTAGTTTAGGGGGCATGATCAGCGGTCTAGCCGCTATATTCTCCGTCCCCTTAGGAACACTCCTGGCCCATACTCTCTACTTTCCCGTCAAAGGATTATTCCTGCTGGTGAAGGGTTGCTTAGCCCTCCCCGGTGCCACCTTAGCGGTAGGCAGTATTAGCGCTCTGCAACTGGGCTTACTCTATGGTTTGTTCCTCTTGGTTTGGCTGCATCCTGCCCCGTGGTTACGCTGGGGCAGTGTGGGACTCGCGATCGTTTTGACGCTGGTTCCCAACTGGTATAGCCAAGCTCGCTTAAGTCAACTCACGATCGTGGCGGGAGGAAAGCCCCCTGTCATGGTGTTGCAGGATCAAGGAGAGGCTGCGATCGTCAACAGTGGCGGAGAAGACACGGTGCGCTATACCCTCCTGCCCTACCTCCAGAATCAGGGGATTAACCGTTTAGCGTGGGCTGTCCCCAGTCACAACACCTCGGAGAATCGAGAGGGGTGGTTAAGACTCCTTATGGGTGTCAAGGTCGATCGCTTTTTTAGCCATCCCGATTCAGGCACTTCAGGAACAGCGGGAGATATTCCCCCCTGGCAACAGTGGAGCCAAGAAGCTCTGCAAACGGCGTTAACTCAGCAACAAACCACGATCGCTCCCCTCACCTGCGCCGAGACCGTAGACGCATCCCCGGCAGAACCTCAGTCACCCTGTACGCCTGCCCTAGAACTGGGACGATGGCAGTTAACCCTCTTGCATCCCAGCGGTAACCTCTGGCGAGTGGTCGATCAAACCGATCCTACCCAACTGGGATTTTTCCTCCTCAGTACCGAAGCCCAGTCCGACTTAGAGCTTGCGGTGCAAAACCTCCGTTCCAGTGCCCTTCGCCCCTGGCTATGGTGGACTGGTGAGTCCCTCAAGTCCTCAGTTTTGGATGCAGTGCCTTGGCAGTGGGCGGTGGCCAGTCGCTCCACCCTCGATCCCGAAACGATCGCGGCCTTTGAGGATCGATCGATTCCCCTTTACTGGACGGGCAAAGATGGGGCCGTGCAATGGCAACCGCAGGGTGGAATTCAAACCACAATGGCCTTAAACGATCGCTAGCCTGAGTTCTAGGAGGAGATCCGGATAGAGGATTTCCCAAAAAGTTTCCGGTTTCCGCTAAGCTAAAGTAAAGTTTTGTCAACATTTATTTCCCCAACCTGAAACGTGTGGATTGCCTCCAGTCTTGATAGGGTCTTAAAACCCACGATCGCTGCTCTCGGAAATTTTGACGGCGTTCATCAGGGGCATCAGCAAGTGATTCGCCCTATCCTGCCCGATCAGGAGTTTGCTCAAGGATCCATTCAGGGAATAAAGACCAAGGTTTATAGCAGCGTCATTACGTTTACGCCACACCCTCAGGAATTTTTTACCGGCCAACCCAAGGCTCTCCTCACGGTTTTACCGGAAAAGGCAGCTTTGCTAGCGGCCCTAGGGGTTGAGCAATTAATCTTACTGCCCTTTAATCGGGAACTGGCCAACCTAACTCCCCAGGAATTTGTCTCTGATCTCTTGGTGGACTGCCTAGCGGTGAAAGCCGTGAGCGTCGGGCAAGATTTTTGTTTTGGTTTGCAACGATCGGGAACGGCTCAGGATCTTCAGACTCTAGCGGCGACAAAGGGGGTGAATGTTCACATTACACCCTTACAATTTTGGCAAAACCAGGAGCGTTTCTTGCCGGAGACCGTACTGGAAGACGAACCGGAGCAGCCTTGCTTACAAAATCTCCAACAGCAGCGTATCCAGCATTTTGATCAGCGGATCAGTAGCTCTGCCATTCGCAAAGCGCTGTTAACCGGAGAAGTAGCTTTTGCCCAACAGTTGTTAGGCCGACCCTATAGTCTGGAAGGTCTGGTAGTTTCAGGGCAACAACTGGGGCGCACCCTGGGCTTCCCCACGGCGAACCTACAGGTGCATGCCCATAAGTTTCTGCCCCGATCGGGCGTATACGCGGTTCAGGTGGAGATTTTACCGGTGGAAGGTCAACCCCTCTATCTCCCCGCTGTGCTGAATATTGGTCAACGTCCCACGGTACAGGGTCGAGAGCAAACCATCGAAGTCCATCTTTTAGACTGGAGTGGTCATCTCTACGATCGCACCCTGAGAGTGCATTTTCACCACTTTTTGCGATCGGAACAAAAGTTCAATGCTTTGGAGCAGTTAAAAGCTCAAATTCAAGCGGATTGTGACATCGCAGCGGAGCTTTTAGCGGGACGGGGGGTCTCTGGGGCTAGGGTAGAAACCATGGCGGCTAAAACTTCACTGCCGTCCACTGGAAAAGGTAAGTGGTGAAGATCGGAGCCGGGCTGACAAGCAATCTCCGCTGCAGTTTGTAGGGCAGCTAAGGACACTTCTGCCAGTCCTAAATCCGACAACTGACAGGGTAAACCCAGACTTTGGTAAAACTTGAGTAGTTGTTGGCGGGCAGTGGCGGCCAGTTGATTGCCCCCCACCATTTCCTCTAAGCGGAGTTGCACTAAAATCCCGTAGGCCACTTTCTCGCCGTGCAAGGTATCGTGGGCTTCCGGCACATGGGTCAAACCATTGTGAACGGCATGGGCGGCAACGGTACGGCATTGGGCTCCCCCCAACCCGCCGATCACTCCAGCCAATAACACCGTGGCATCCACTACTTCTTGCCACACCGCACTTCCTGGCTGCTCTAGGGCTTCTAGCGATCGTTGCAGCAACAGGTCTCGCAGTACCCGGGCCTGCTGAACCGCTGCAATCACCAGGGTTTGGGAAGAATGACCGCTACTCACAGAGGCTTCGTACCACTTGGCTAAGGCATCCCCAATCCCCGCCACCAGGGTACGGGGGGGGGCAGTACGAATCAGGTCGTAATCTAAAATTAAGGCTACCGGTGGCCGGTTTAAGGGGACATCGTACTGAAAGGCCCCTTGGTCGGAATAGACATTAGACAGGGCTGTCCAGGCAGCGCAGGTTGCGCCCGTCGTAGGCACCGTCACCACGGGCAGGGACGATCGCTGGGCCACAAGTTTACCGGTATCTAAGGCCTTGCCACCCCCCACCGCAATCAGGTAATCTGCCCGACGATCTTCCACCGCCCGCCCTAAGCGATCGAGCACTGCTTCACTACAATCCGGGTGCGACAGTTGAGGATCCCCATAGGCATCCCCCAATGCTGCTTTTAAGCTTTTCTCCGCCACAGCGATCGCCTGTCCTCCTCCCACAATTAAAGGGCGCTGGCCCACCTGCGCAAAAATATCCTGACCGTTTGCCAAGACACCAGATCCCCTGATGACCTGAGATGGAGCAAGGATCAGAGGGGCAGGAGAGGAAGGAGATATCGTTTCAGTGCTGATGCTAGGGGAATAAGCAGACATAGGACGATCGTTCTGGAATGATTCTGGAAGATTAATTATACAAGGGCAATAAAAAAAGGGCAGAAGTCTGCCCTTTACTTAAAACTTACAAGTCAATGCCAATGGAGAAAAAGCCTAGAGCGCTTCTTCCCGACGAGTAGTGGTATCTCCCAATTTTTGGAAGAGACCAAACTCAATTTGTTCACCCAGTTCAGGGTCAATCCCAGCAAACACATCCCGGAAGAGGGTCCGTGCGCCGTGCCAAATGTGCCCAAAGAAGAAGACTAGGGCAAAGACAGCATGACCAAAGGTAAACCATCCCCGAGGACTGGTACGGAATACCCCATCAGAACCAAGGGTTTCAGTATCAAAGTCGAAGGGTTCACCTAACTGAGCTTTACGAGCATAACGCTTAACCAGGGCAGGATCCGTAAAGGTCTGACCATCGAAGGCTCCTCCAAAGAAGGAAACCGTTACACCGGTCTGCTCAAAACTGAGTTTAGACTCGGAACGACGGAAAGGAATATCCGCACGGATTACGCCATCCGAATCTTCCAGAACGACAGGGAAGTTTTCAAAGAAGTTGGGCAGACGACGAACGAATAATTCCCGGCCTGCAGCATCCGTAAAGACGGGGTGTCCTAACCAACGCTGAGCAATGCCGTCGCCGCTGTCCATGGCTCCAGTCCGGAACAAACCACCCTTCGCAGGGCTGTTGCCAACATAGTCAAAGAAAGCCAGCTTTTCGGGAATGGTTTCCCAGGCTTGAGCCAAGGTTGCTCCATTCGCAACTTGACTTTCAACCCGACGTACCATTTCCTGACGGAAATAGCCTTGATCCCATTGATAACGAGTTGGTCCAAAGAGTTCCACTGGCGTTGCCGCATTGCCATACCACATGGTGCCTGCTACTACAAAGGCAGCAAAGAACACAGCGGCGATACTGCTGGCTAATACGGTTTCAATGTTCCCCATCCGCAAAGCACGATAGAGGCGCTGGGGAGGACGAACGGACAAGTGGAATAATCCAGCGATAATGCCGACAATACCGGCTGCAATGTGGTGCGCCACAATACCGCCAGGATTGAAGGGATTAAACCCTGCGGGGCCCCACTCCGGCGCGACGGGTTGAACATGGCCCGTCAAGCCATAGGGATCGGAAACCCACATCCCTGGGCCAAAGAGACCGGAAAGATGGAAGGCACCAAAGCCAAAGCAGAGTAAACCAGACAAAAATAAGTGAATCCCAAACATTTTGGGTAAATCTAGCGCTGGTTCACCGGTACGAGGATCGGTGAATAGTTCTAGATCCCAGTAAACCCAGTGCCAGCAAGCGGCTAG
>JBEAPM010000185.1:0-3388 GCA_041164445.1 Cyanobacteriota bacterium | reverse complement strand
AAGGTGAGCCCAATTGCCGCCGATTTAGATGAAGATGCCCTGGAAGATCTCTGGACATTCCTCGATTTCAAAGGTTATCCCCAAACCGCTCGGCTCCACGATCCTGACTTTGTTCACTTATTAGACATCGATGCCAAGAGCCGCATTGTCTTTGCTCAAGCTTGGGTGGATGGTGTGCTCTCCGTGTGGCAAACCCTCAAAGATCAAATGGGAGAGGGTTCTCTCCAAGACTCTGCTCTTGCCGATCGCTTAGCGGCAGAAAAGGCTATGCTACTTCACAAAGTTGAAGAAGAAGGGTTTGAGTTAGGAGTTCGCTCTAGTTCACACCTGTCTCAACAAGACTTTCAGCACTTCGAGAAGGTGAGCCCCATTGCCGCCGATTTAGATGAAGATGCTCTGGAAGCGCTCTGGGCATTCCTCGATTTCAAAGGCTATCCCCAAACCGCTCGGCTCCACGATCCTGATTTATTAGCGGTAGATGGTTCCAGCCGCATTCGCTTTGCCCAAAGTTGGCTTGAAGGGGTTCTGTCGGTGTGGCACACCCTGAAACCTGAACTAGTAGTTCAGTAGTTCCCTACCGTGCCGTAAGTACGGCAGAGAATGCCGCACTATTCTGTTAAGATTGTTCCGCCCTACGGAGAAATCCGTTGCGAGGAACAAGACAAGTGATTAAGTGAGTTTGGTTTAACAAGTAATTCCCATCTACGATCGGGAGTTACTTGTTTTTCTTTTGAGGCGACCAACTTAAGGTGGCAGAGTGTTCCGCGCTGCACTCTGCCATTAAATTTTTAAATTCAATTTCTTCGCTTGCCCAAGTTAAGAATGAGTAGATCCATGGATCCCAGGTGAGGCAAGAATCCTAGGCGATAGAAACCCATATCGTTTCTTCTGTTATGCTGGCGATCGTGATGAGTCATACACATATTGAACGGGATCAGGATTATAGGTGTAGATTCCCCTCGATCAGCCCCTAGCTTCATACTAATACACCACAAGAACGATTACCCTTTGCTCCAAAGATACTCTCGCGGCGAAGCAAACCTTTAATGCGGTTGAACGGGTGAGAAGTGTTACCGGTTGTGAGCTACAGCCAGCCCTGGAGTATATCGTTAAGGTTCAGCAGCACTCCCTGGATCAATCGGGAGTGCCAACAACGCCCACAACAACTGAAGGCGAAAAAATTTAAGGGAAGAGTAGCACCGAGCGCCGGGCTCTTCTCCCTAAGTTAGTAGCCCATAAAAAAGGCGAACAACTTACTCGCTGCTCGCCATAAATAGTAACGATTCAAATTAAGAGAAAGAGAAATTCACCTGCTGAACTCAATCAACTTGAGTCATCAGCTCAGACCTAGCTCATAGCGGCTGCACTGCGATCGTAAGTGCCACGGAAAGAAGGATGTACTTTACCTTGAATCCGTCCCCAATAGGCAGAAGCATCTTTGTTGGGTAAACCAACTTGGCTTGCTAAGCGAGTGAGCATGGCTTGTTGACGGGTCTTAATGGCCCGTTGATGTTTGATCAAAAGCTGACGAGAGCGGTCAACCAGTTGAAGTGCAGGGCTAGCCACAGGAGTCGGAGTGGCTTCAACAGCACGCTGTTGCTCTTGGGTCTGATAAGCAACACCACGATAAACTAAGTCTAAGTTAGGTTGCTGAACATAAGTCTTCGCTGGGTTGCAGAACTTCCAATCTAAGCCACGATAACGTCCTGCCAAGTTCCCTTCTTTCATCTCGATTGCGGGGGGAACATATTCGTAAGCTACGCCACGATAGTTGAGTTGCATAATCGCCTCCAAAATTACCTTTGTTGTAAGTGGGTACATCAAGCCCGAGAGCTTAAGTAGAGGCGCGTTCCTTCGGGAAATTTTCCTTACTTCCGTCTCTTCTCTGGAACAGTTACGAAACTAGCAATTCAAGTCTCTGGGCATTGCGCTTTAGAAGCTTCTTTCGCCCTTCCTGCTCATTTCTTGAAGAGATGAACGATTTATTTCTGTATCTATTGTTACGGTTTCGCTTTTATCTGTCAAGCCTTTTCCAAAAAAAATTTTGGGCTTGCCACTGAAAGTGAAAAAATTTATCGCGGTCAAAGTTACACACCGGCCAGTGTATTCATCTCTCATCCCCTTGAGGGTATATCGTGGAGTGGCTTTCCACTGAAAGCGAAAAAATTGAATGGAAGAGTGAGGCGCGGAGCGCCGCACTCTTCCGCCTTAAGTTGGTAGCCCGTGGAGTGCCTTATCGCTATGAGGCTGATCCGGCAAGATCATTGCTCCGGAAATTAACCTATCGAGGCGTATTGCAGATCTCCACCTTTGTGACCGCAACGGTAGTTGCATGATTTCTCATTTCTCATGAAAACGGATTACAGCCTTGGCTTTTGCTAGGGCTTTTCTTATGAAATGTAGATTTTCGGAAGGACTGGGAGAGGGTTCAAATGCTGCAATATGACAAGCACTCCTCTCCATCCCATCGATGCCCGCAGGACAGCCCCTTAATCGAGTTACCCAGGATTTTGGCGGTACCACTCAATCGTCTGTTTCAGACCTTGCCGGAGATCCATTTCGGCTTGAAATCCAAAGGCTTCTCGGGCCCGGGAGGTGTCTAAACAGCGCCGAGGTTGTCCGTTGGGCTTGTCTGTTTCCCACACTAACTCACCTTGGAACTCCATTAATTCAGCAATCAAGGTGACTAAGTCCTTAATGGAAATTTCAAAGTTAGTGCCCAGGTTAACCGGATCGGGATCGGCGTAGTGCATTGCCCCCATGACAATGCCTCGGGCGGCATCGGTAGAGTAGATAAATTCTCGGGTTGGGCTGCCATCTCCCCACACAGGGAAGGTTTTATCGCCCCGTTGCTGAGCTTCGTATACTTTACGAATCAGAGCGGGGATGACATGGGAACTGCGAGGATCGAAGTTATCTTCGGGTCCATAGAGGTTTACAGGCAGAAGATAGATTCCGTCAAAGCCGTACTGCTGTCGGTAGGATTGCAATTGCACCAACAAGGCCTTTTTCGCCACGCCATAGGGGGCATTGGTTTCTTCTGGATAGCCATTCCAGAGGTCATCTTCCTTGAAGGGAACCGGCGTAAACTTGGGATAGGCGCAGATCGTCCCCACACAAACAAACTTTTTAACCCCAGCTTGGTAGGCGGCATGGATCAGTTGGGTGCCCATCATTAAATTGTCGTAAAACAATTCCGCTGGTTTTTCGCGGTTAAGACCAATCCCCCCCACATGGGCCGCGAGGTGAATGATCAAGTCCTGCCCCTCTGCAGCTTGTTGACAGGCACTCATCTGCCGTAGATCGCAGTCTTTTGAGCGAGGAATAGAGATATTGTCAGCAGTTGCACCGTTTGCCAGCAGTTGCTGAACAACTTGTTTGCCTAAAA
>JBEAPM010000184.1:0-3723 GCA_041164445.1 Cyanobacteriota bacterium | reverse complement strand
CATTCCCCATAATGGATGCCGTCCTCCCAAGCGTCGCCGGGTCTAGTGTGGTCGTTGTGTGGTCTGGCAAGAAATTTAGTCTGGGAGGAAAGTCCTGATGATGCAGTTTCAAGTTGAGTGTATTGAATCCACCACTGAACGCGATCAAAGTCAATTTAGTCGTTTTGTCATTGATTCCCTAGAGCGGGGACAGGGGACAACCGTTGGTAATGCCCTCCGTCGCGTCCTACTTTCTAACTTAGGGGGATCAGCCATTACAGCGGTTCGTATTAGCGGTGCAAACCATGAATTTGCCACCATTCCAGGGGTACGAGAAGATGTTTTAGACATTCTCTTAAATCTGAAACAGGTGGTATTACGGTCTAGTAGCAATCAGCCTCAAATCGGTCGATTGTTAGTGCATGGCCCGTCCACCGTGACCGCCTCTAATATTGAGTTACATTCCGACGTTGAAGTGGTCAACACCGGCCAATATTTGGCGACCATTTCCGAATCCGCAACCCTGGAGATGGAATTTAAAATCGAACAGGGCATCGGCTATAAAGCCTTCAAACACGATCGAGATGAACCCCTGTCTTTAGACTTCCTGCAAATTGACTCCGTATTTATGCCGGTGCGGAAAGTCAATTACACCGTAGAAGATGTGCGGATTGGAGAATCTCTGCTCCGCGATCGTCTCCTCTTAGATGTGTGGACGAACGGGAGCTTAACCCCTCAGGAAGCCTTGAGTCAAGCGGCTCATATCTTAGTTGGTCTTTTTGAACCCTTACAAGATATTACCTTTGAGCCTCAAGGGGTTGAAGAAACACCCGAAGGTCCCGAAAGTCAAATTCCCATCGAGGAATTGCAGTTGTCTGTGCGAGCTTACAACTGTTTGAAGCGGGCTCAAATTAACTCTGTAGCAGATCTGTTGGAATATACCCAAGAAGAATTGCTAGAGATTAAAAACTTTGGTCAAAAATCTGCCGAGGAAGTCATTGACGCTCTGCGGCAGCGCTTGGGGATTACCCTCCAAGAGAGCCGACCTGCGCCAGGAAATTAGTCATTGCTCTGTTTATTGTTTTAACCATGCGTCATCGTTGTCGAGTTCATCAACTGGGTCGTCCCGCAGATCAGCGCAAAGCTATGTTGCGGGCTCTAACCACCCAACTGCTCACCTACGGGCAGATTACCACCACAAAAGCCCGCGCTAAGGCGGTGCGATCGGAAGCCGATCGCATGATTACCTTAGCCAAAGACGGCAGTTTATCTGCCCGTCGCAGAGCTTTAGGCTACCTCTATGACAAAGCTCTGGTGCATAAAATCTTTGCAAGTGCCCCCGAGCGCTATGGCAATCGCAACGGGGGATATACCCGAATTTTGCGCACCGTGCCGCGCCGGGGAGATAACGCAGAGATGGCCATTCTGGAATTGGTGGACTAGCCTGCGGTCTTCATGGAATTGCAGCGCATTGCTCTCGTTCTGCAATACCTGGGTCAGGGATTTCATGGCTGGCAACGGCAGCCCAATCACCGCTCGGTACAGGCAACCTTAGAAGACACGATCGCCACGATCGTTAATCATCCGGTGCGCCTTTATGGCGCTGGTCGTACCGATGCCGGAGTCCACGCCGCCGCTCAAGTTGCCCACTTTGAAGTTTGCAGCCAAATTCCAGCCCACCGCTGGGCCAGTGTCCTAAATGCTCACTTGCCTCCCGATGTCCTCATTCGAGGATCGGCAGCGGTTTCCCCTCAGTGGCACGCTCAGTATTCTGCAAGTTGGCGGCGTTACCGCTATACGCTGTATACTAATAAGCTGCCCAATCTGTTTCTCAAGCCCTACGTGTGGCACTATTATCGATCGCCCTTGGCGGTGGATGCCATGCGGGCTGCTTTAGAGCCTTTGAAAGGATTTCATAACCTAGAAGCCTTCCAAAGAGCGGGCTCCAGTCGTCCCCATGCTTGGTTAGAAGTGCAGGAGGTCGTTTGTCAACAGCGATCGTCTCATTTCATTGAAATTGAAGTTCAGGCCAGTGGATTTCTCTACGGCATGATGCGCTTCCTCGTGGGTCTACTGGTACAAGTTGGTGAAGGGAGCAGAAGCCTGGATAGTTTTGCTGATATTTGGCAAAACCGTCGCCGTGCCGAAGTCAAACACTCTGCCCCTGCGGCGGGACTTTGTCTTCTGCGAGTTGGCTATCCCGAATTTCCCTTTTCCCCAGAGGTTTGGTTAGACGCTCACCCCCTCTTTTCCTTTGATCCCGGTTAAACCGTGGTGATCAACCTAAGGCAAAAGATGGAACGCGAAGCACCCTCTCTCTCGTTAATGCTTCCCGCATAGGCGGAAAGCCCATAAATTCAATGCACTAAATGAATTCCCATGAATAAAACCTATTTGCCTCCCGTAGATGCGATCGAGCAAGATTGGTATGTCGTGGATGCAGCCGATCAAACGCTGGGTCGCCTAGCGACAGAAATTGCCCGAGTCCTTCGGGGCAAGCACAAGCCCACTTTTACGCCCCACTTAGATACTGGCGATTTTGTCATCGTTGTCAACGCCGACAAAGTTGTGGTCACGGGTCGTAAAGCCGATCAAAAGCTGTATCGTCGTCATTCCGGTCGTCCCGGTGGCATGAAGGTGGAAACCTTTAAGCAACTTCAAGCCCGTATTCCCGAACGGATTGTTGAAACAGCAGTACGGGGAATGTTGCCCAAAAATCGTTTGGGCCGCCAGCTCTTTACTAAGCTCAAAGTTTACGCAGGGCCAACTCACCCCCATCAAGCTCAACAACCCCAACCCCTCACCATCCAGAAGACTGCTTAAGGAGATAATTCATCATGCAAGCCACTGATCAATCCACTCGGGCCGTTTATTGGGGCACCGGACGGCGTAAAACCTCCGTCGCCCGTGTTCGTCTCTTACCGGGCAGCGGTGAACTGCGTATTAATGGCCGTAACGGTGAAGAGTACTTACAGTTCAATCCCCTTTACCTCAACTCCGTTAAAGCGCCCTTAGAAACCCTTGGCTTAGAAGGGGAATACGATATTTTAGTCAACGTCCGGGGCGGTGGTTTAACGGGGCAAGCCGATGCCATTCGCCAAGGAACAGCGCGGGCCCTCTGTGAATTAGACCCCGATAATCGTAAGCCCCTCAAAATTGAAGGGTTTTTAACACGGGATGCACGGGCGAAAGAGCGGAGAAAATACGGCTTACGCAAAGCCCGTAAAGCTCCTCAGTACTCTAAGCGTTAATTTAGTTTTGAGTTTTGAAGGTTGAGTTTTGAGTTCAAGAGTCCTTAAGACTCAGAGTTTATTATTTTGGAGGTTTTACTATGGCAAAGGCTGGAATTCATCCTCAGTGGTATCCCGAAGCCAAGGTGTACTGTAACGGGGAAGTGGTGATGACCGTTGGCTCTACGGAGCCTGAGATTCATGTGGATGTGTGGTCAGGGAACCATCCTTTCTACACCGGTACTCAAAAGATTATCGACACTGAGGGTCGAGTTGAGCGGTTCTTACGCAAGTACGGCATGTTGGAAGAAGGCGCTGATTCCGAAACTTAAACCCATCGTGCTATGCATGATCAAGAAATGAGGCGATCGGCTTGGCCGATCGCCTCATTTTTTGGGTATCAACTTAAGCCGAAAAAGCTAGACTAAGAGGGGATCGTAGCTCCTGTCGCTTTTTTGACTTTCGAGGTAAGGGAAGCTCCTGAACCTGCCCTACCAACCACTCAAACAAGGGC
>JBEAPM010000183.1:0-10948 GCA_041164445.1 Cyanobacteriota bacterium | reverse complement strand
TGCTTTCAAGCTATTCTTTTGTCTAGGTTCTGCGCTTCTAGGTCGCTTTCGCTCCCCTCAGCGCTTTACTAATCTATCAATATCCATCAACACTGTCAACCTTTTTCTTGAATTATTTTTCGCTGTGACCTACAACCCACTCTACGCCTACTCCCTGGCTCTTCAAATGACAAGCCCGACCTGACCTAACCCCCTGCTCTAAGACGAGGCTTGCAGGGGATTAACTTAACGGCTAAGTCTCATCGCTTGACAATGATTGTGGGGAGTTTTAGGGCGGTAAATCTGACCTATTTGGGCTAATCTCCACGATCGCTATCGCATTTTTCTGCCCAAAGGCTCTAGATCTAGGGAATTAGTTAATCCGATCTAGATACTGACCATCTAAATCCTGAATTCGCGCAGTGGGCATGTCGTAGTATTCCGCGATCACGCTGGGAACGAACCCAATTGCCCCAGGGGTTCGATCGACAACTCCAGCAATTTCGCCTTCTCGATCAACTTTGGCATAAAGTAAGGGAATATCCCATGACGGTTGCCAACTTGCTTCGATGGCTCCATCTGTGACATGATTCAAATAGCGCGTGAAAATCAAATTACTGAGACTACTGTCGGCGAAGGTCACGACCCTAATCTCCTCTTGAGGGAAGCGGACATGAACTTGTTGCCAGTTTGTCAATTCTCCTTGAAAAATTTCTGCGAGGGTTTGGGCAGATAGTTTTAAGTCCACTCCAGAATCTTTAAGGTTATAGATAACGGAGACCGATCCGGTATAGGGCGCTAACTCTTGGAGATTCTGCTGGGCAATCAAGGCTGGGGAGGGGAGGGGAGCTATAAACGCTTGATCTGGGTCTGGAGAATAAGACAAGGCCAATGGATCGCTGAAGGGGGTGACCATACCGAGGGATAGTCCAAACGATAAACCTGCGCTGCTCAGCAGCAGCTTTTGTAAGAAAGATGATGGCACGGTAGACCTCCACGTAAAATAACCGGGAATATCTGCTTGATTTTTCAATATTCTCCTCAAGATGGCAAGATCTAGGCAAAGTTTGACTACACTGAAACGTAGAATTCACGATCGTTCCCTACTGTTTGTCTGTAGAGATTGAAGAATTGTCATCTTAACCAGTCCCTCCTGTTCTATCGTCCAATCCTCAATGATAAATTTGTGGACCGCCCTTCGCTACCATTCTCTGGCTCGTCTGAGTGCAATCCTCTTACTCGTATTCTATACGACGGTATTTTTTGCGGACTGGATTGCGCCCTATGATCCTTATACATCTGAATCCAGTGCAGCCTTACTCCCACCGAGCAAGATCTATTGGCAAGATCAGCAAACCGGACAGTGGATTGGGCCACATGTGTATCCAACGGAACAAGGGGCCTTAAATTTAGAAACAGGCGATCGAGAAATTCTAGTCGCCTGGGACAATCCGGTTCCTCTAGGCATTTGGGTTAAAGGGGATCGCCATTCATTTCTCGGGTGGACTTCCGATCGTCATCTCTTTGGTACAACGACCCCTGATGCTAAGTTCTATGGGCTAGGCACAGACGATCAAGGGCGAGATCAGTTAAGTCGGCTTCTGTATGGTGGGCGGATTAGTTTGAGTATTGGCATTGTTGGTATCGCCATTGCTTTCCCCTTAGGCATCTTAATGGGGGGGATTTCCGGCTACTTCAGTGGTCTTGCCGATACCTTAATTATGAGGCTCGTAGAAGTTCTCATGACCATTCCCTCCATTTACTTACTTGTTGCTCTCGCAGCCGTCTTGCCTGACAACCTGGGAACCAGCCAACGATTTTTACTAATTGTGCTCATCACCTCTTTTATCCGTTGGGCCGGACTAGCCCGGGTGATTCGAGGGCAGGTGCTCTCAATTAAGGAGCAGGAATTTGTCCAGGCGGCGCGGGCAATGGGAGGACGATCGCTCTATATTATTATTCGCCATGTACTGCCCCAAACTTTTACCTATGTCATTATCTCTGCAACCCTTGTAGTGCCTAGTTTTATTGAAGCGGAATCTGTTCTGTCCCTGATTGGTCTAGGGATTCAACAACCGGCAGCATCTTGGGGCAATATGCTAGCGGTCTCAACCAATGCCTCTATCTTAATTCTCCAACCTTGGTTAGTTTGGCCACCTGCCCTCCTGATCATTTTGACGGTTTTATCCTTTAACCTTTTGGGAGATGGTTTGCGAGATGCCTTGGATCCCCATGACCTATCCCCTGAAGATTCTCTAATCGGTTAAGGCTGAATCCATGGTGTTTGTCGGTTGGGCGATCGCCACCATGCATCGAGATGTCCTCAAATTCTCAAATTTTTCCCTGACAGTGGAGAGTCTGACTTTGGGCTATACTAGGACGATAGTTGAATACGTTTTATCTTCAGATCCTGAGAGAATTCATTATTATGAGAGGCTGTCATCAGTTAGCTATGCAATGCCTCTGCTGTGATTGTTTCAGCCCCTAGTTGTAAAACTAAGACGGGTGCGTCTACTGTTGATACCGTAAGGGTTCTGGGCTTAAATGACGACCCGCCCTAGGGCACCTCGAAAAATTCAAAGTTTTTCCCTGGTACCATTCATCGAGGTGCCCAGTCGAGCAATCCTATTTGGAGTAAGCACTCCCATTGCTACAAATCGTTATGAATGCAACACCTCCGGGTGTAGTGCATAGAACATAATCGAGGTAGGATAGCTAAATAGGGTTCTCCATTGACAAGAAACGATCTTATCTTGCTAAGTTAGTCATTATTCTTGGGGATTTAGGCATTTCATCAGGTTGTCGTTAGTTTTCCTCAGGTCACTGCGTCTATCCAAAGATCTAGGTTTATCCATGAGTACTATAGACACTCCGGGCTTAATGCGTTTGTTGCGACGAGATGTTCAGCTTTGGAATGAATGGCGCGAGGCGCATTTAGAAGCAAAAGTTAGTTTTCGTAACGAATGCCTCAGTCATCTCAACCTCATTCGGGCAAATTTTACTGGCATTGATTTGGCAGGTGTGAACTTAAGTCACTCTGATCTCAGCGGTGCCAACCTAGTCGGGGCAAATCTCAAGCGAGCAGATTTGTCTGGGGCTAAATTAATTGGTGCTAATTTAGTGGGGACAAAGCTCACCGGAGCCGATCTCTCAAACGCCAATTTAATTGGTGCTCGGTTGATTAGTGCAACCTGCATTGGTACCGATTTTAACAAGGCAGACTTGCGAAAGACTGATCTACGCAAAGTAGAGCTACTCGCAGCAAACTTGACAGATTGCCAACTTCAAAACTCTAACCTAACTGAAGCAGATTTGACCCGAACTCGCTTATGCAATGCTGATTTGACCCAGGCGATCCTAACCCATGCCAACCTGAGCCGGTCTAATTTGGCAGGAGCAAACTTAAATGGTGTGGATTTGACGGGAACCGACCTACAGGGAACGTCCTTAAATCGAGCACTTTTAGTGGGAGCTATTCTCAGCAAAGCGGTTCTCAGAGAAGCGGCCTTAAGTCCCGCAGTCCTGCATAGTGTGGTAATTCAAGATACCCTCGCTCAAGAGACCCAGCCTATCTAGTGAAATCAGTGCCGTAAAAATTTGCCGGGTGGCAGGAACGCGGTATGCCGAGTTCGCTGCCCCAGGTTGGATAACACTATTTATCCGTGATTTTTAATCAACATTACATCAATAATTTTATTGGCCAGTTCTTCGCTTACCTCTAGGGCTCGGTATAGTTCGTCTAAAAAAGCCTTCTCTTCGTCTGTGACAACCCCATCCGCTAACACGAGGTCTGTCGCTACGGCAAAGGCGGTATGGCGCAGACTTTCAGGCAGGGAATCTTTCGCTGCATGAAACAAAGCAGGTACCCCATCTCTTTTAAGCTTACCGAGAAGTTTGTCAAATAACTTACGCATCATGTCATCAGAGTAGGTTTGAAAAAGTTTCATGCGAGATAAGATAAAAGGAATGCTCTGGGCTTCTTCATCCGATAAATAGCCGTCTGAAGCAACCGCAGCTAAAGCGATCGCAGCAAAGGATTCAGCTGCATTCAATTTATCTGATTCACCGGATTGAGTGTTAAAGACCTTATCTAGTAGTCCCATAAGTGCTCCTGTGTATTTGGATTCATAGCAGTTGGATGGAGTCGCTCCTAGTGGAGCGAAGATTCCGCAGTATCTAGTCGAGTCTTAGTGATGACCTTTCTAATCTTAGGCGGGGTTTGGGCGAAAGACGATCGCTTTTGCAGAGTTTTAAGATGTATGTTGCATTAGCCTGAGCATCAGAAGATCCCTCCGGGGTTTTATAATGAGGGTTCGCACCAATCCCCCACAAATTGACCTATGAGTTCAGAACCTACGCCCAAACGAGATGCCTCCAATCTCAGTGATTCAGCTTCTGCTGAAGATTTGGGGTCTAATCCATCTGCTAACCTTGAGATCGAGCATCGCTCACCGGAACGCAAAGTGCTCAACTTACAACCCACAAAGTCCCGACGATCTACTCCGGGTTTAATCCCCCGCCCTATTGATCCAAGTCCGGTTCAGGTCAGCCATACCGTTTCTATTGCCGGAACCCGCCCTGTGATGGCCGACCCCCGTCAAGTACCCAATTTTTTGCACCAAGCCCCTAAAATTTTGAACCGCCCGATTGCTCCTAATGAAACGGAGGACAATAATCGACTGCTGGAATATCTCGATTAGATATGGGGTTACAGCACGATCGAGCAAGCTTTTTTCAGCGGTTCCCCATCATCGTCGGGATGATAGGGGGGAGCTTGTTGTTAATCAATCGCTTCTATACCCCGGATCTAACCCCTGCCCAATCCCGGGCTGATGTGGTAGGCACGTTATTAAGCGCGGTCTTAATCTTTATGGGCTTACTCTGGGAACAAATTCAGCCCCAATCGCCGGAAGTGGTTGAATTAATTGGGGAGGAAGGTTTTGATCTAGCGCAGGATCTCCCCGAAGCTGTCCAAGCAGAATTGGCTTGGGCTTCTCAGGTGTTACTGACCCGAACGGTTACTCGATCGCTGCTCCTGTACTATCAAGGCCGAGTTTTACTCCGCCGAGGAATTTTAGGATCAAAGAGGCTAGAGACCCCAGGTGCTATTGTGCAGCGGGTTCTCGATCGTCACCGCCCGGTGTATCTCGTTGATCTAAAACTCTATCCAGGGCGCATTGAGTTTGACTATTTGCCTGAAAATACCCAGGGTATTATCTGCCAACCCCTGGGAAAACAAGGGGTGTTAATTTTAGGGGCAAATGCCCCCCGGAGCTACAGCCAACAAGATGAAGCGTGGATTGAAGGAATTGCGGACAAGATTGCATTTACCTTGCAATCTTGCCTATAACCCCTAAAATCACGTCATTCTGGGGTGCTGTTGCCTACACCGCAGAGAAGGACTCAGAATTCGCTCAAGGAAAGAGTGGGGCACTCTCCCTCGTCTTAACGGTGGCGACGACCACCACCACCGCCGCCACCAAAGCCACCCCGATCTTCTCGCGGTCTAGCCTTGTTGACTTTGAGATCTCTGCCCATCCATTCTGCACCGTTTAAAGCTTCAATGGCGGTTTCTTCCTCTGCCTCGGTGTCCATTTCCACAAAGCCAAACCCACGCATACGGCCAGTCTCCCGATCCGTCGGTAGTTGAACCCGTTTCACAGATCCGTAGTCTGAAAAAATGGCACTTACATCTTCCTCTGTGGCATCAAAGGATATATTGCCGATATAAATTGACATTGATGATTGTCTCCTCAAAAATCAAAAGCAGTTAGAGAATGAGATTTCGGAGAGACCGTCAATGGCAACACGTAAAACCGTTAACACAAGGAACACTGCCTACAACCGATACTTTTCCCAAGAGGTAATATACCAAGATAGTTAGAATAGACCAAGATCTTGCTAGATTGAGGAAAGCTAATTGAACCGCTGCGGAGGCGCATCTTCAGCTTAACAAAAGTCATTCTACATCGGTACGCTAATTTTATTGCCTAACCTCAGCCCAGATAGGAACAAGACTGGGTGGGGAGCTTAGTCCAAGCCAAACAAAAGTTTAATCTTCGATCGTTACAGATTTAACGTCAATGGTATCCTGAGGCTCCGCAGCATTGCCAGAGGCTGGGGGCGGAGGGGCTGAACCCGAAGGCGGCTCTGCTTGCCATTGTTCATCAGCTCCCGTAATAGCGATCTGGAATAATTCAGACAAGAGGAGGGTAATGAGTAAGAAATCATCGATTTGCCCTGCGAAGGGGAATACATCTGGTGCAAAGTCTACGGGACTAAATAAATAAACGATCGTCCCCAAAACTACCCACCAACGGGTTTGAGGATTACGGACTAACTTGCGATACCAATGGTACAGGGTTGCTAAGGAAAATTTCATAGACACCGAGAAGAATAGTTATACCCACTGCCAAATAATTCCACCCACGCCTAGGAGGAGCACCAAGATCAAAAAAACGTACTCCATTCGCTTCATAAAAGGTTGGAGTTGATAGGTGACGATCAAACGATCGCGGAGCAGGATATCCTCTGGTTTTTGCCAAAGTTGACCATCAAACCAACCAGACTCTTCGTAGGTAATCGTTTGTCGTTGCAAGCGATCGCAGATATAGCGCCACCCAAAATAAAGCTGAGACAATACCATCCAGAGCGGAATGGTTGCGGTTAGCGCTGCCACAATTATAAATTGTCCTAAACCTTTCTGGGGCGGAAAGCTGACCGCTGTAATCGGTACGGTGACCACCAGACTCGCTAACCATACCCAAAAAAAAGGGACGAGGAATGCAGGCCAGGGGACAAGTCCCCAACGAAAAAACCAGGAGACTTGCAACGATTTAAACTCGTTCAGCGGTTGTTGTTCTTCAGGCACAGGACAAAAGTTCATGACGCTCATGTTGCCAGATGGTCAATTCTTATTGTGCCACTCTTATAGGGTCACGGGCCAGCAAGCTTACCCCTGAAACAAGACAAACATTTGTTCGCAAAAGCGTTTAAACCGTTCTTGAATATCTGGCACAGGGAGTTTACGGCCTAAAAATGTCCACATGCCTACGGTAGATAAGCGCCACTCTTCACCTTCATAACTGAACCCGAGGAGTTCTAAGCCGATGAGCCGTCGATCATTTGAGTCTGCATCTGTATGCAAACGAGTTTGCACGAGAATACTGCGACACTGATAACGGGGGCTCCAGCCAGGCAAATGAAACCCAATATCGATGGAATCGGGATCGAGGAGGGTTCTCGTATGGGGATCATTGCACCAAGGCTTGAGATCAACCCGCGCATCAGGGAACTCAGTCTTAAACAAATTCACAATTGCAGCAATTTTGCTGGTGGTTTCAAGACTATTGGCTTGCTCTGCGGCATTCATTGCACTGCTCCTCTCAGACCCCTTTTGGGATAAAATAACCTTGCTATAGCAATTCTAAATGGGTTTGTGTGGGGTAGGCGCTTCGGCACGCCCCACACTGTAGTTTTAAGCGCTAGCTTGTAAGACTGGAAGACTGAAAACTCCCTGGCATTGCGGGAAAAGCGAAGGATATATACCTACGTAGTCTTATCGCAAGATTAGGATCTCATTGCTGTATCATCAGCTACCCTATGCCGTTAAACTAAGACACAGGGAGTTTAAGCTGAAGCCGTTCTACCTTAGTGATGAAGACTCAGCGGGTTAACCTATGATAGGGTACCTGTCTTCCAGTCCCCCATCCCCTTAAGGATTCCCATCTCTTTCCCCAGCAGGGGAGAATGAGGGGAGAGTGGAGCAGGGAACGCTGCGCTCTCCCGCCTAATGTCGATCCCCTTTTGCTCTGAAAATTATGCCCCAAACAACCTCATCTACAGTTTGACCCAGTCACCTTAGAAACGAAGATTCCATCCAGTATGGCATTTGTGTTGAGGGCGTAGTTGTGCTCTCCCCCAGCACAGAGCTTGACGACCAATAAAGTCCTCGCTCTTAGACGGAATTTGCATCACAATTTGCGGAAAAACTTAATCCCTGCAGGAGAAGTATTGAAATGAGTGTGTCCTGTCATATCTTAGTCGAGGGCAGTCCAGTTGTGATTTTTGCGAGTCGCAATGGAATGCCGAACAAGGTTCTCAACATTTTGAAGCCATTTCTGCACAAGTTTTGGCAAGAACGGGAAACATCGGGAGAATTCTCTGATACCTCGGACTGTTTGATTGCTCAAATAACGGTTCGTTTTGGCTACGAAATTTGTGAGGATGATTTCTCGAACCTGAAGGTAGGCGTGACTTACGATCCACAGGTATCTTATCTCTATCAAGTGAATCTGGATCAATCTATTGATGTTTGGGTACCGACTGAGGCCTATCGTCAAAGGCCTAGCGTGGGCATTAGCGGTTGTGAACGCAGTCAGGAAACCCCTTTGATTACGAAGCGCTAGGCTCCGCTCCCAGGGGTTCCGTCCATGGAGACAAAAAATAACGGTAGAGTGCAGCGCAAAGCACTACACTCTACCGCGTTAATGGGTAGCCAAGAGACGAAAAGGATTACATCCCTAACAAAGCACCTACCGATCGCCCAATGTTTTGAGGCTCCATAGAATCGAGAGCGGCTGTCGGTTCATATCCGCAATGCACCATACAGTCTTTACACTTGGGATTACCACTCTTCTGTCCATAGTTTTCCCACTGGGTGTTATCAATTAACTCTTGGAAGGTTTCGTAATGCCCTTCGTTGAGAAGATAACAGGGTTTTTGCCAACCCAAAACACTGTAACTAGGACTGCCCCAGGGGGTACAGTCATAGTCTTTGTCACCCGTTAGGAAATCGAGGAAGAGGGGGCTGTGGTTAAAGTTCCATTTTTTCTGCCCACTGCGATAGGGGGCCAGGATTTCACGGAACAAGGCACGGGTTTGTTCACGCTTTAAAAAGTGCTCCTGATCCGGTGCCCACTCATAGCTATAGCCGGGGGAAGCCATGATACCGTCCACTTTCAAGTCGTGGGTGAGGAAGTCAAAAAATTGCTGCATTTCTTGAACTTTACTGCCATCAAACACGGTGGTGTTGGTGGTGACTCGGAATCCTTTCGCCTTGGCCGCTTTAATGGCCGCAACGGCAATGTCAAAAACCCCTTCGCGATCGACACATTGATCGTGATGTTCCCGCAAACCGTCCAAATGTACGCTAAAGGTTAGGTAGGGGGAAGGGCTAAAGCGATGCAAGTTCTTTTCGAGCAGAATCGCATTGGTGCAAAGATAGACGAACTTCTTACGATCGACGAGTCCCTTGACGATTTGATCGATCTGAGGATGGAGCAGGGGTTCCCCGCCTGGAATGGAGACCACAGGAGCGCCACACTCTTCCACGGCCTTAAAACAGTCTTCAGGAGAGAGGTTTTGCTTAAGAATCTCCTTCGGGTGTTGAATTTTGCCACATCCTGTACAGGCTAAATTACACCGAAAGAGCGGCTCCAGCATTAAAACGAGGGGAAAGTGCTTACGCCCTTGAATCCGCTGAGAGACTAAATACTTACCAACCTCTAAAGCCTGTAACCAATGAATTGCCATAGGATTCCTCAACCACTGAAAAACAAACGACCAGGCCAAAGACCTGATCCTAACCTTCACGAACCTTAATGAACTGTAAAGTTCCTATACGTAATTCTTAAATTATAGCGAATTTAAGAGAATCTTATCCCTCAGCGTTTACAGGTCATCCAGATTGGGGATTGAGGCTTATGGGACAAGGGATTGAGGATCTTCTCTTTGAAAGAGGGACAGCCGCCGCAACACTCAGAGGGCCGAACTTCCCGAACAAGGTACTCCTCGGGGATGTCATCAATGCGCGATGGAATGCCCTAGAAGGGCGAACAGGCGTGCTTCAGATTAGCTCCTGAAAAGATACAATCTGTATGTTTTTAGGGGTATTGTCTTTTCAGGAAGAAGTAATCATAATACGTTTAAGTTTAGGCACCTCGAAAAGTCCGAAACTGGGTCTCAATTTTTGCGCCGTAGCTTTACGCGGCCCAGGTTAATGAATGGAGGTGCGCTTTAGACAGTTTTATACGCTGGCTTCACCCTGAAGAGGAGGATTGATCATGATTCAAGTTCGTGCCGCTAGCGATCGTGGGGTCGCTCAATTTGATTGGTTAGATAGTCGCCATAGTTTCTCGTTTGGGAACTATTATGATCCGGCTCACATGAGTTTTGGTGTTCTCCGGGTCATTAATGAAGACAAGATCCAACCCGGTAAGGGATTTGGCCTGCACAGTCATCAGGATATGGAAATTCTGACCTATGTGCTTGCAGGCGCTTTAGAACACCAAGATAGCTTGGGGAATCGATCGATTATTCGAGCCGGGGATGTCCAACGGATGACGGCAGGAACCGGCATTCGCCACAGTGAGTTCAATGCTTCCACCCAGGAACCGGTTCACCTCCTGCAGATTTGGATTGTGCCGGATACGGTAGGCTTGCAACCGAGTTATGAGGAGATTCATTTGCAGGAGACGGTTGCCCCACAAGAGTCTAAGCCTCTGCGCTTAATTGGCTCTCGCCAAGGGCAGGATGGGGCCGTAATCCTTCACCAAGATGTGAAACTTTATTTAGCCCGACTGAAGGCTCAAGAAGAGGTTTCCTATCAGATACAACCGGGGTGATCGCTTTGGTTACAAGTCGCTCAGGGCAGTCTACGGGTGAACGATCGTCCGTTAACGGCAGGAGATGGAGCCGGAATCACTGCGGTAGAGGAGATCACCTTAACGGGATTATCGGAGCGGGCAGAAGTCTTAATCTTTGATTTACCCTTGTCCTAAGGTTAAGGTTCTAAGCATCGGACTGGAATCGAAGAAATTTAATGGAAGAGTGCGGAACTCTGCCGTGTTGCAGAGCAGGGCGATCGGGCGATCGTCATCAGAAAAATGGGTAGAAACCCCGTCCTTTAGCGATAGCGCAGGACGGCTTTACATTCCCCGAAGGGCACTGGCTTTTGTTCCCGATAAGG
>JBEAPM010000182.1:0-8951 GCA_041164445.1 Cyanobacteriota bacterium | reverse complement strand
GGGCAGTGGATTTTGACGGAGGCCTGTCGTCAAGTGAAGCAATGGCAAGTACAATTCCCTGATGATACGCCTTTAATGATGAGCATCAACCTCTCAGGTCGTCAGTTTGATCAGACGAACTTAGCAGAGCAGGTTGAAGCGGCCCTCTCGGAATTTCAAATTGATCCGAGAAGTATTAAACTCGAAATCACCGAGAGTATGGTCATGCAAGATACCCAGTCTGCCATCGATCAAATGCTCAGGCTCAAGGCACTGAATTTGAAGTTAGGGATTGATGATTTTGGTACAGGCTATTCTTCCCTTAGTTATATGCAGCGTTTTCCTGTAGATACCCTCAAAATCGATCGTTCCTTTGTTAACGAAATGCAAGATAGTCCTAGCGGTCTAGCGATCGTCAGGACGATTATTACCTTAGCCCATGAACTGGGTATGGATGCGATCGCCGAGGGCATTGAAACCGAGTTTGAACTCAAAGCCCTACAAAATTTACAATGTGAATTCGCTCAGGGTTTCCTCCTCTCCAAACCCCTTTCCAGTAGTGACGCAACGAAATTATTAACGTTACAATTTGAGGGCAAAGAACCTCTAAGGCAACGGAAAAAGTCCTAAAAGGTGTGCGCCCGATCTACCCCCTTAAGGCGGAAGAGTGTGGCGCTCCGCGCCGCACTCTTCCATTAAATGCCGTAGACGTAAGATAGAGGCGTAAGATAGAGGCACCTCAAGTAATGATGGCGGGTGGCTTCGTCGCCTACCCCCAACCCCCCACAGGAAAAGTTATGGCACTATCCACCAGTAATCCCCCCGTGCTCTCTGCCCCTCAACTCTGGACGGAAGCCCAGCAACAAGTGCCTGGGGTAGCTTTTCGGGCGGACGCTAATCTCTCCATTGCCCTAGACCAATTAGTCAACGCCTTAGCGCAAGAGGCGGAGCTTCATGCTGTGGGAACCCATTACTTTCATGAGTTTCTCCTCCGTCTTTTAACCAACCACCTCAAACTTCAAGCCGAGTACGATCGCCATCCCGAAATCCAGCAGGTTCCCCTCCAGCGCCCCCTCTTTGTGGTGGGATTGTTCCGCAGTGGCACCACCTTTCTCCATAACCTCTTATCCCAAGATCCCCGCTGTCGCTGGCTCAGCGTCGCCGAAGCCCTCTACCCAACCCCTGCCCCCCATCCAGAACAATGGCAGACGGATCCCCGCATTGCCGCAGCGATCGAGCATATTTCCTTCCAAAGTTCCCTCGCGCCCAAATTTTCCGCCGCCCACCACATCAATGCGATTCGCCCTGCGGAATGTAGTCGGCTCTTTGAGCATGATTTAATCGGGCATTTATTTGACTTCCGGGCCCACGTTCCCAGCTATTCCCACTGGGTCTTACAACAGGAATTAACGGAAGCCTACCGATCCTATCGTCAACAATTGCAATATTTAAGCTGGCATTGGCCCCATTCCCATTGGGTGCTCAAAGCGCCCGCTCACCTCTTTGCGTTGGATACGCTCCTCACCGTTTTTCCCGATGCCGCGATCGTTTATTTACATCGAGATCCGCTACAAGTGTTGCCCTCCTGTTGCAGTTTAGCCGCCACAGGGCGCAGTCGGTTTTCCGATCGCGTAGACTCCTTGAAGCTGGGAGCCCACTGGTTAGCCCTCCTCCAGGAAGCCGTGAACCGAGGGATGAAGACCCGGGATACCACCCAGCCGATGTACACCCTATACGACGTAAGCTACAACGCCCTCCTCAAGAATCCCCAGGAAACGATCGCCAATATTTATCAGCATTTCCACTACGACTTTACCCCCGAGATGGCGCAGCAACTCCAAACCTGGATAACCGACAATCCGCAACACAAACACGGGGTTCACCGCTATACCCTAGACCAATTTGGTCTGAGCCCAGACCAAATCAAAGCCACTTTTGCAGACTATTACGATCGCTTTCAAGAATTCCTGGAATAGGGCTATGGTAGTTGCGATCATTCCTGAAAACGTCCCCATCCACTCAATCCTATGGCCGATCGTTATCACCTCCCTTGGCTTGCCCCGGATCCGGTTTCTCCCGTTCAAACCGTATTAGAAGCCCATGCCCTCGCCCAAGAATTCCGGCGCGAAGTAGACCATCGGCAAGAGCAGGAAGCCTATTGTCAATGGTATGCCGATCTCTGCAAAACCCACCAAGCAGAACTCAGCCGCATGCGACAAGAGGTCAACTTGTTCAGTTTTTTCTATGGCTTTCGTCAGTAAGTTCACTTATTTTCTTATGGTGTTCACCACTCCAGCTTTAGGGATTAGGCTCAGCGTTAGCAGGATATTGGCATGACTACGATCGGGTTCCCTACGCGGGAAAAAGTACTGCCCTCCACGGAAGCCCTGCTCCAAACCCTGCGCTCCGGACAACGGGCTATGGCCGAGTGGCAAGGGGGCGAATTAGCCGTATCCGCTGTGCCGGGGTCGGGCAAATCCACGGGCATGGCCGCCGCTGCTGCGATCGTCATTGCCCGCTATCACCTCAATGCCCAACGTTATTTAGTGGTGGTGACCTTCACCCGCTCCGCAGCCCTCAACATCAAAGCCAAAATTCGCCAAAACCTACAGGGGTTAGGCTTGCCCCCTACGGGATTTATGGTCAGCACCGTACACGGTTTGGCCTTACAAATTGCCACCCGCCAGGGGAACGCCTCTGGGATTGATTGGGAGAATAACATCTTAATTGATCCCAAACGGAGCCATCGCCTCGTCCAAACCACTATTGATCAATGGATGGCGGACGTTCCGGAGCAGGTGCAAGAACTCCTCCAAGGTCAAAAATTTGACGGCGAAGAGACGGAACGGCTACGGCGACAATCTGTGCTGCGGACAGAGGTTTTGCCAGAACTCTTACAAACGATCGTCCATGAGGCGAAAAGCTCCGGTTTAACCCCCCAAGATCTCTACCATTTTGCCGCAACCTACCCTGTCCCAGAGGATCCCTATGGCATCTTAACGATCGCAGCAGGGTTATACGATCGCTATCAGCAAAATCTACGGGCGGGGGGATACATTGACTACGACGACATGATTGTGGGAGCCCTGCAGGCCTTACAAAATCCCACCTATCGCCACTTTTGGCAACAACAAGTCTTTGCCGTGTTTGAAGACGAAGCCCAGGATTCGAGTCCCCTCCAATTCAAACTTTTGGAAATTTTAGCGGAATCACCCCAGACGGCGGACGCAGTTCCGTCTCGAAACCTGATTCGGGTAGGGGATCCCAACCAAGCCATTAACTCCACCTTTACCCCCGCCGACCCCCTCTTTTTCCGCCAGTTTTGTCAGCGCTGCCAAAGCCAAGGTCGTCTGGTGCAGATGGATCAAGCGGGACGCAGTGCCCCCCCCATTATTGATGCCGCCAACACCCTCGTGGCTTGGGTGAATCAACAGTTTCAAGGCCCCTTGAAAAATTCGGGTCAGGCCGGTGAAGCCAATCTGCCCTTTCGGGCGCAGATCATCCATCCCGTCCCCCCCCAAGATCCCCAACGGAATCCAAATCCAGAAGGCAACGGAGTTGAAATTATCTGTCCACCCACCCTCGAAGCTTCCCTGGAGGCTCTGAGTCAGCGGGTGCGGCAAATTTTCCAACAGGATCGGGACTTTCAAGGCGCGATTTTAGTGCGGGAGAATCGTCAGGGACAGTTTTTGGCCGATCGCCTACAACCCTTGGCCGATGAACTGGGGTTACGGATTTATGAAGTGGGGGAACAAACCCGTAACTCCCAGGTTCCCCAGGAAATGATCACCCTGCTCCAATTTCTGCAGCGTCCCCATTCCCCCGACTATCTCAAGGCTGCTCTACAGGTCTTAAGCGATCGTCAACTCATTCCCAGCCAAGACTTTAACCGTTTAGCCACCTATCCCGAAATTTTTCTCTATCCCACCGCCTTAGACCCCTCACCCGCCGACCCGGTGCGGCAGGCACAACGGCTTTGTACCCAACTACTGCGGGCCCGTCAAGAACTCCCCCCCTCTGACCTCATTGCGTTTTTGGGGTTAAGTTTGCGCTACGACCAGCGCGAATTGGCAACGGCGGATAAACTCGCGGATCACTGTCGCCAACGCATTAGCGGCGATTTATCCCTGCCCGGACTGTTAGTGGCCCTGCAGGATCTGTACAACACTGAAAAATTCGACGGTGTCGATCCCCAAGCCCTAGAGTCGGTGTATACCGCCCCCCGGCAACTCACCATCATTACCATGCACAAGGCCAAAGGACTAGACTGGAACTATGTTTTTCTGCCCTTTTTGCACGCTAAATCCATACCGGGAAACTCCTGGGTACCCGCCCAAGCAGAATTTCTGGGTCAGTACACCCTTGCCGCCATTACCCGATCGCTCCTGCGTCATTGGCTCCATCAAACCTTAAGTCCAGAGCCCGTCAACGTCTCCCCGCTCAATCCGACCCAAGCCTGGCAAGAAGCAGATTACCTGAAGCGATCGGAGGAGTATCGTCTCTTTTACGTCGCCATGACCCGAGCGAAACGCTTACTCTGGATGGCCGCAGAACAGGAAGCCCCCTTTAGTTGGCACAACCCGGATCAACGTCAGTCCCTTGAGCCCACTCCCGTTATTCCCGTGTTACAAAACCGTTTTGCCGCCATGCCTTGAGGTGCATACGGTGCATATTCATTAACCATGAATAAAAGTTTGCAGTTCCGTCTTAGCCCGTTGATATTCCTGAATGAGGGTTTCTAAGGCACCACACTGTTGAGTTCGATCGTAGCTGAGCCATTCATGTTCAATTCGGTGGCACAGTGTTGACAAGGGTAAAGCAAACATAGAATGGGAACTGGATTTTAAGGTGTGAATAATCCGCTCTACCACCGTTTTTTGTTCTGTCGTGGGCGCGGCAAGGTAGTCCATTAACTCGGTTACATATTGATCACTATCATGGATATAAGCCTCAACTAAATCCTGCAAAAAGTTCCAATCCTCCCCCGCTAAGTCTCGAATAAAGGTTTGCAAGCCAAAAATATCAATGGCAGCCTGCTCCTCCTCGACATGCTTCACCTGTTGTTCAGCCTTGTGAACCGCTGTATTTTGCAGAACTTGGGTTAAATCTGGAACTCGAATCGGTTTCGTGAGATAACCATGCATACCGGTCTCACGACACTGAGTTTCAACACTCGCAAAAGCATGGGCCGTCAATGCCACAATGCGGGGGCATTTTTCCAGGGAGTAAGTGTTACAGATCTGACGGGTTGTCTCCCACCCATCTAAGTCGGGCATATTCAGATCCATCAAGATCAAGTCATAGGGAGATTGCTCCAGCTTTTGCAATACTTCATAGCCATTGTTGGCAATGTCCGTCGTATACCCCAGTCGATAAAGGATTTGGCTAATCACTTTTTGGTTGGTCAGATTATCTTCCGCCAGCAAAATCCGTAAAGGATATCGCTGTCCCAGAGAACGATCGTATAGGGATTGGGCCGCTGCCACCGCAACAGAAGGGGAAGAATGGCACGCCCGTAGCAAAATATTTTTGAAAGATTTATGTTTGAGTGGTTTAGACAGTCGCCCCACAAACTCAATTTGATTTGTCCAACGATCGCTTAGCTCTGGAGACTGCTCCTGATCCAGGCTATGGAGCAAAATAATGGGTAACTGTTGATAATCCGGTAAACTATGCATTTGACGGGCTAAATGAAAAATGAAAACTGTCCATCTCGCCTGGATCCCAATCCAAAAACACCATGTCGATGGGATCACCGTGCCGTAAATGATTGAGGGCCTCCGTCGGAGAAGAGACACTATAGGCAATCATGTTGAACTGCTGGGCTTGATGGCGGACAAACTGTTGAATGATTACATTGCGATCTAAAACTAAAAGGCGTTTACCCTCCAATTGAGTCAAGGGAATATCCTGAACTAAGGGGAATTTCGATCGTTCGACCTGACGGAAAGCAATGGTAAAGAAGAAGGTTGAGCCTTCCCCTACACTACTTTTAACCCAGAGTTTCCCTCCCATTAACTCCGTTAACCGACGGCTAATACTCAACCCCAGACCCGTTCCCCCATAGGTTCGGGCAGTGGAAACCTCCGCCTGAGCATAGGGCCGGAAAATCGCAGCCTGCTGTTCCGCAGAAATTCCAATTCCCGTATCCTTGACGGCAAATTGCACCATCACCAGATTCGATTGCTCAAGAGCCTGAGCCGCGTTAGAACCCGTCGGCTCCACCCGACTCACCGCCACCGTCACTTCCCCCTTGTCCGTAAATTTCAACGCATTGCTGAGCAAGTTCAACAAAATCTGCCGTAGTCGATTGCCATCCCCTTCCACGAGCATCGGAACATTTTCGGCAATGCGATAAAATAGCCCCACCCCTTTCTCTAGGGCCTTAGCGGCCAGCAAATCCAGCACATTTTCGACACATTCCGGCAAATCAAAGGAATAGGATTCCAGTTCAAAATTGCCAGACTCCAATTTAGAAAAATCTAACACCTGATTGACGATCGTCAACAGGGCTTCCCCTGCGGTGTAAATCGTATCCACAAAGTCCCGCTGTTCGGGGCTGAGGGGCGTTTCCTGGAGCAACCCCGTCATGCCAATCACCGCATTCATGGGGGTGCGAATTTCGTGACTCATCATGGCCAGAAACTCGCCCTTGGCTTTGTTGGCTTCTTGAGCCGCCCGCTCTGCGGCCTGCAATGCAACCTTTTGGTGTTCCCAGGCCAACTCTGCTAAACGCCGATCGCTAATATCATGGTAGATCACTAAAATACCGATAGTTTGCCCACCCCGACTTTGCAGGGGTACAGCACTAATTTTGGCGTTACCCGTAGTGCCATCCTTGCGGACAAATAAATCCTCCGCCTGCCAAGATTTCTCATTTAAGATGGCCTTGACCACCGCCAAGCTCCGCATATTTTCTGAGGTGGGGGAATGGAGACACTGAATCGTTTTGCCAAACAGTTCCGCCTTAGACCAACCAAATAAATTGGAAGCACCAGGATTACAGTCAATAATGCGACCGCCTAAATCTAAGACCAACAGACCGTCATGGATATGGTCAAAAATCAGAGAATGTCGGCTTAATTCCACATCGCTTTTTTCCTGCTGGCGTTGGATTTGCCGCAACTCCTGCAGGTTTTTTTGCTCATTGAGATGACTTAAAATTAGACCGGCTAAGCTGAATAGACCATCCGCTTGATCGTCCGTCAGGTTGCGAGGCTGCCGATCCATGAGCGCTAGGGTTCCGATCGCAATCCCCTCGGGGCTAATGAGGGGCACCCCGGCATAGAAGCGAATGCCCGGCATTACCCGTAACATCGGATGTTTGCGAAATTCAGGCCGTTGCTGTAAATCTGCAATGCTAAACAACCCCGTCTGAGCGATCGTGAGCGTGCAGAGGGCAGACTTGTGGGGAATCCGGAGTTCTGGACACCCTGTAGCGGCTTTGAAGACTTGATGCTCTGCGTCAAAAAAACCCACAAAGGCAATGGGAACATCACAAAGCGTTGCGGCTAACCTGACCACCCCTTCTAAGGTTGGGCTGGGGGCTGGATTCAATACACGATAGCTCTGCAGCAGTTGTAAACGTTGGGTTTCAGTGGAGGAACCAAGGGCTTCCACCATGATCGATGCCATCCGTATTTGTAGGGAAAGTTGGAATGCACTGTTGCGATCGCCTCCAAGTCAACGGTATGACGGCCATCAGCACACAACAAAATTATTTTGCCGCATTCAGTGCTGTGCTAAATTGCTTTATGCATCCCGATAATTTGTGTAAACACACTGGTGTAAGCAAACTTGTGTGAGCAAGTGTGAGCAAATTTTCCTGATGTTGTTCCTGATGTTGTCGTTTTAAGGTTATTCAGCATTTTCATGCCTAAACATTCCACTGATTTTACCACTAAACTCGTGAATGGTTTGTTGGGAATTGATCCCCTCGCTCGCCTCTTAAAACATCAAGCCCGATCGATGATGATTAAGCGGGCAGAAACGATCGGAGTATTTTGGCATCAGGAGGCCAATGCGTTGCGCTGGCGGGATGCCGCGTCTGATTCTCATTCTGCCGATGTGGGTCAGGAGGTTGCAGCGGGTTGGCTCGAAACCTTCAAAACCGTCACCCGTCCGGAGTTAGACTACCCCAGCTATTACCTGCAGCCGTTTCATGCCTATGCAGAGGGGAATTTAGGCTGGTTACCAGCTCTAGAGGTAGAGGTGGCCGCGAAGGCAGTTCATGCCCGGATTTGGCCCGAAGCTGGAGCCGAAGGCGATGCCTGGCTACGGCGCAGTTATCATGAGGCTTTACGCCAACAGTTGCCCACTGCCCCCCAGCAGATTGTAGATTTGGGCTGTAGTGTGGGCATGAGTACCTTTACCTTGCAGGAGTGCTATCCCCAGGCGGAACTCACCGGAGTTGATCTGTCTCCCTACTTTTTGGCGGTGGCCCACTATCGAGATCAGCAACGGCTAGCCCAGGGGTCTGGAGACTCTGCCGTCCATTGGGTTCATGCCCCTGCTGAAGCGACGGAGTTACCGGCAGCCTCCTTTGATTTAGTCTCCGCCTGCTTAGTCTTTCATGAACTGCCCCAAAGTGCCGCCTATGGGATTTTGCAAGAAGCGCGGCGCTTACTGCGATCGGGAGGTCATGTTGCCATTATGGACATGAATCCCCAGTCCGAAACCTTTGCCAAAATGCCCCCCTATGTGTTGACTTTACTGAAAAGTACGGAGCCTTATCTCGATGAATACTTTGGCTTAGAAATACCAGAGATTTTACAAAGCCTCGGTTTCGATCGTCCCCAGGTCACCCTGAATAGCCCTCGCCACCGGACGATCGTGGCCCAAGCCCTGTAAAGGAGTATCCTGCTCTACCGTTCATCTTTTTCCTGTGCAGGAGGGATCTGCTGCTCTAGCCATTGCAATAACATCTGTTCCACTTGCGGCGAGAACTGCATCGGCAGAGATCCGGATTGAAC
>JBEAPM010000181.1:0-16534 GCA_041164445.1 Cyanobacteriota bacterium | reverse complement strand
AGAAGTGCTTCAGACCCATCTCAATGACTTTCGTGTTGGGATAGGGGGTGTAGAACTCTTTGAGGTAGATCTTGGAGTAGCCAAGGCCTTCAATGAATTCGCGCACAGAGATTTCGCCGTTGCTGAGTTTGCTTTCCAGTTCGGTAAACTCGGTCTTGATCACAAAGGGATCGGGGTCGCGCTCGAAGACTTGACGGTAAGCAGCCTGCACCAGGGCTTTGACGGCCACTTTGTCGGAGCGATCGGTGAGTTTGAAGGTCTGGGTTTGAGTCCGCTTGCTGCTGACCCCTTGGTTGATGCGGAAGGCAACATCGGGTTCGGTGCGCATTTGTGAAACCGCACCCAGTTCCACAAAGAGTGGCGTTTCTTCCACTTGAACTTGAGCAAATTTGGTGTTGATGCTACCTACACGGTTGGTGCGTAGAGCTAAACCAGCCGGGGTCAGATAACGCTCGTAGGGAACGGTGTCTTCACCAAAGGCTTCTTCGTATTCTTTGCTGTCGAGGATGGCATCGACTAAGGCGTAGAACCCTTTCTTGGCGCAGATGTCGAAGTAGCTATTCATTTCTTCACGACCGTAGGTCGGACGACCGAGGAGACGACGGTGGATGTATTCAATCGCTTTGACGACGTAGAAGGGAGTCCAGTAGGTCTTGAGGAATACATCGGACTTGGCGACGCAGCGAACAAACTCCCGCAGGGTAATGTCGCCATTTTCCAGCTTGATTTCTTCGACCTTGAGGCGTTGACCTTCGTAAACATCCCGACCAAAGACTTGACGATACACCGCACCAATTACTTTTTGGGTAGAGCTTTCGGTGTAGAGAATGCTACGCCCTTGGGCTTGTCGGGCAATGCGAGGTTTGGAGGCACCACCACCGGCAATTTGTTCCAGCTTGAAGACGGGAGCGCCTAGGGAACCGGGATGGGCACCCACGGCACCGGGGTTGCCGAGTTGGTTGTTAATGCCTGGCCCATTGTGGATCAGAACCCGACGGGTGTCTTTGCCGAAGGGGGCTGGGGCTGTGCGAGGATTGGCGGTGGCGCTGGGGAAGATGGCCCCAAATTGGATTTCCAGGGGATCGTTGCCCACGCCGTAGGGGTGTTGATCCGGCAGGGGATTGATGTAGTCCGCAAACAAGGTGATGAATTGGGGCACCTTGCGGAAGGGAGCGCTGAACTTGAAGAGGTCTTGTTGTACGCCCCAGTTGCGACATTCCTGGGCTTCTTGACCCAGACCCCGCAGGTAGGGAACGGTTTCTTCGCCAAAGTAGTCGGCGTATTCCTGGGAATCAACGATCGCATCTACGAGTTTGGATAAACCGCCTTCAGAAACGATCGAGAAGTATTTCTGGAACTCTTCGCGGGAGCTTAAGCCCCGACCCAGGAAGTGGCGCAGGGCCAGTTCTACCACCCGGCTGTTCACGTAGGGGGCGTAGAAATTATCCCGGTAGAGGGGAGACTTACCGAGGCGACGAATAAACTCCTTCATGGAGATTTCGCAATTTTTCACCTTGGATTCCAGGTCGGAAATGCTCAAGGAGTAAGCACGGGTAATGTCCCGCTCAAAGACTTGGCGATAAGCAGCTTTCACAGCATCGTTCTTCTCGCTGGGAGAGAGACCGGGCTTCATGGCGTACTTGGGACGACGCTCCGCTGCGTTGTAGTAGCTTTGGGGGAGGGCCAGACCTTGGTGATCGGGGCTGGGGCGTTGCCGTAGTTTGGTGGAGGGGGATTGGGCTTTGAATTCGTTGATTAAGACTTCAAAAAACTGAGCAATAATGCCCTGAGCCTCACCATCCCGGCGGAAATAGCCTAAACTTGCTTGACGCATTTCCTGAAGGGCGACCAGGGTGGCAGCAGTGGAACAGGCCCGCTCAATCACTTCCCGCAAGCCCCGAGTATTCACCACGAGGATGTTGGGATCCCCCGCAACGATCGCATAGGTGGTATAACGCAGGAACCAGCTCATATCCCGCAGAGACTTCTGCATGTTGCTGGGCCCATAGCTATTGATATTAATGGGACGGAATTGAGAAGGGGTAGCCCCACCGCCACCAGCGGTAAACAAGGAGGCAATGTTGGAGAACAGACCACCACTCTTATTATCACTACCGGAGCCAGAGTAGGTGACCGTACCCAGTTTCATGCCTTCCTTGACCTGGGCTGAGTTCGCTACAGGAACTTCTCCCAGTTGAATTTTGGGTTGTTCTAGGTAGGCCAGGGGAGATCCACCGGTAAAAATCCGGTTGGCAGCCCGAGAGACAATTACCTCAGAATTCTGAGTCAGCACCGCTGCAATTTCGAGGCGCTTTAACCCTGAATCATAAAAACTAGACAGTTCCTGTAGCTCCCCTCGATCCAAGTACCGATCCTGCTGCTCTGCCTGAGCGATCGTTGAAACGGGGACAGTTTGATACAGTTGCGGACGTGCAACTGAGCTTCCACCACTTGCGCTAACACTCATTCGCTTTAAAAGCTCCCTATTTTTTATTTTGAATTTAATAAACTTGCTAGCCAGGGGTTTCCCGACAGCAACTCTCCCTGTTCTGGGAGGACAACCCCCTTGCCTAAGGCAAAAAGACTCCCCACCAGACCTAGGGCTTATAAGATGAGACGGGCTCAGGCAGAGCCGAGGACTCTACCGCTCCATCCCCGAAAAAATGGGCAAATCAATCCCTAGCTTTAATCACAGCTTAGATTAAGGTAGAGCGTTACGGGACACTCGCGGTCAATTGTTAAGAAATGTGTTGATTCTGAAATATAATTCTGCCCCCGGAGGAAACTCCTGACGGGCATTTTGCCTGCTTAAGAGGAGTGCCCGTTAGGCCGGATAAATGCGTAGGCGACGGTTCGGTTCTTCGCCAAAGCTGGCGGACTTGAGCCGATAATGCTCTACCAATTCATGTTGCATTTTACGGATATGGCTGGGCCGGGGTAGCAGTTCCACCGGTTGCCCTTTGGGTAACACCAATTGCTCAACCGCTAGGCGGGCTTCCTCGAGGGCTTCTAATTCTTCGTGGTTACTGTGGCTCCGGCTAAACAGGCTTTCAGAATCTTCTGGCAATCCGGCTTCTTCGCGGTTGAGGAGTCGCTTTAAGCCCCGGACAATTTGTGGCAAGGTATTGGACTTAATGGCATGAATGGGTACTTGATGATTTTGGGCTAAATGACGGAGTTTAGAGTGATTTTTTAAGTGGGAGCGCAGGGCCAGCACCGCATCGGCTTGATCAATTTCTTTGGTTAAAACGACGGGCAATTGTAAGGTTTGAATCACCTGCTCCAGATGGTGACGGCTCACCGCATAGGGATAGACATGGAGGGGCAAGTCCTCACCATTCTCCCCAAAGCCATGAATCCGTTCTTCTGTCCATAGGGAGTCGGTTGTCCAGGCGGAGGGATGCCCAGTCAGGTTGTCTAGAGTCTCATCTAAGAGGGATTGGAATTCTGCTTCGGAATGGCGAGGTTCGGTACCGGAAATCAGGCTTACGCTGAAGGGAACGGCATTGTCCTCTATGTTTTGGGGATCCGGGGGCTTGGCTTTGCCGTTCTTTAAGCCTTTACGATCGTTCCAGGCTAAGGGGAGGGGTTGCATCTGGCCGGTCGATCGCCAGCCCCGATCGCCCCGGCGGGAGGGGGATACTTCCAGGGGGATTTCGGGGATTTGCTGGGTAATGACTACCTGCCCCTCTTCATTGACACTACGGACTTGGGGGCTGGTGGGACGATGCCGCAGGAGTTGATCCACGGTTTCGGCCACCGAGGCATGAACCACCCAACGATGACGTTCCTGCATTTCCACTGCAATTTCAAAGGTGGGGGCTGCTTTGCGCTCCAATACGGTTTTTTGGGTGCCGCGACGACGGGCTTCATCGTCCCCCAAGGTCACGGCTTGAATTCCCCCAATCAGATCCGCGAGGGTGGGGTTTTTGATTAAATTTTCAATTTGGGTGCCGTGGGCCGTGCCCACTAGTTGTACCCCCCGCTCAGCGATCGTCCGGGCCGCTAGGGCTTCTAATTCTGTGCCAATTTCATCAATGACAATGACTTCCGGCATGTGGTTTTCCACCGCCTCGATCATCACCTGATGCTGGAGTTCGGGACGGGCCACCTGCATCCGTCGCGCCCGGCCGATGGCCGGATGGGGGATATCGCCATCCCCTGCAATTTCATTAGAGGTGTCGATAATGACCACCCGCTTGTGAAACTCATCCGCTAACACGCGAGCAATTTCTCGTAGAGCCGTTGTTTTACCTACCCCTGGCCGGCCCAACATTAAAATCGACTGACCCGAATCCATTAGGTCATGAATTAAAGCGATCGTACCAAAGACCGACCGGCCGACGCGGCAGGTTAAGCCAATAATGCTACCGGATCGATTACGGATCGCACTAATGCGGTGGAGAGTGCGTTCAATGCCAGCTCGATTATCACCGCCAAAATGTCCCACTCGTTCGGTACAATACTGGAGGTTTTCTGGGACGATCGTAGAGGTTCCCAGGTATTCAGAGCCGGTAGGAAAACGGGCTTCCGGTAAGCGTCCCAAATCCATCACCACTTCAATTAACTGATCCCGCTGAGGATGCTGGTTGAGGATCTGGGCAAGCGGTGGCGGCAGGATGTTCAGTAGTTCTCCTAAATCGTCAACAACCCGCTTTTCAAAATATTCCGCTGAGACCATAGGGTTTTGCGAGAAACCGCAATCTAAATCATGTTCTTATTCGTGCCCTCCATCATACTATGCTAAACAACGGATGGACAGAAACTCTGTTAGCGCTCTGCAGCGAGATTCGCTGCGAATTCTTGAATAGCTTGCCATTGTTCTGTCTTTAGACAAGTGATCAAATGGAGTTTATCGCTGGACTTGAGGGTGAGGTAATCTTGAGCCGAAAGGTTCAGAAGACGATGGGGTAGGGTAGCACCAGAGGAAAACATGTAGACGTACCTCAACTTGCTTAGTGTTTGATTTAACCTCAGACTAAATCAGGTCTTGGAATCTGCCCCCCTCAGGGAGGGGACTTTACAGAATCTTTAAATAAGACGGTATTTTGCTTTACATTTGGCGGATGAGCTTTACCGAATCTTTAAGAATGTCTCCTCAAAGCCCCGTCAGGGAGGGGAGGATTACTTAGGTAAGGGTACTGTACAGTTCTTCTAGACCCGATCGAGTTGATCCGTAAAAAAACTGGTGCCGTCATCAGGGATTAGTCTGCCAGCTTTGGAGTACCCGTTGTGCTTCTTGGGCGACCTGTTCTAAGGGATCTTGGCTTAAGACCTCTACAGCTTCTCGGCCTAAAGTGGGATCAAAGTGCTCTAAAGCTTGAATCACCCGGTAGCGAATTTGCCAGTCTGGATGGGAGAGGAAGGAGGTAATCAGGGGGATCGCCCGAGTGTCTCCCAGTTCTCCCAGGGCGACGATCGCGGCGGTTTGGATGAGTTCTACCGGCGAGGACAAGGCTTCCTGGAGTAATTCAAACCCCCGAGGATCTCCAAGTTCCCCCAGGCAGGCCACAATACTAAACTGCAGCAGCCATTCATCACTTTGATGATAGAGCGTGTCCAGGTCTAAGTAGGCCTCCGTCAGCCGCAGTCCCCCGATCGTATCCGCCGCCGCTGCTTTGACATCAATTTCAGAATCATTCAATAAACGATCGCGGAGTAACTTCAGGGACAATTGCAGATCGGCTTGGCCGAGGGACGATAAACAACTCACGGCGGCATAGCGAACCCGAGCATTTTCATCGTTAATCAGGGGTTGCACCAGTTCAAAGGCAGTATTTTTCTCTAGGGTTCGGAGCTTCGTAATCCCAGAAAGCCGGTTACCATAATCGTCTGAGGAAATGAGCTGTGCTACGGATTCAGGAGTTGGGCTGGTCATTAGGGTATGGCTCTAAGTCGGAATGATCAGAATAAAAGGGTAACGCGCATCTTGGAGGATGCGAACCTTGAAGATGCGAGGGAATTGAATGGAAGAGTGTGGCGCGGAGCGCCACACTCTTCCGCCTTAAGTTGGTAGCCAAAAATCTAACACGGGCTTGGCGGCGGCGCAGCCACCCGCACAATGCATCCAGGTGTCCCGTAGAACGGGGAGCCTTGGAGCTAGCATAACAAGATGACGCACGAAACGTCCCGCCAAAGGGTAGGAATTGCGCTAGGCTGATAGAGCGTTACGGAGCGAGTTGTGTTTTATGATTCCCATTGTTGTTGAAGAATCGGGTCGCGGAGAGCGTGCCTTTGATATCTACTCCCGGCTATTACGAGAGCGCATTATCTTTTTAGGGCAGCCCATTGATTCCGATGTGGCAAATTTAATTGTGGCCCAAATGCTCTTTTTGGAAGCGGAAGACCCAGAAAAAGACATTTACCTCTACATCAACTCTCCTGGGGGAGGCGTGAATGCGGGCATGGGGATTTTTGACACCATGAATCACATTGCTCCTGATGTGGCCACGGTGTGTGTGGGTCTTGCCGCTAGTATGGGAGCCTTTCTCCTCGCGGCCGGAGCCCAGGGCAAACGTAGCAGCTTGCCTCATTCTCGCATTATGATTCACCAACCCATTGGTGGAGCCCAAGGGCAGGCCACCGATATTGAAATTCAAGCCCGGGAAATTCTTTACATTAAAAAACGCCTAAATGATATTTTGGCGGAAAACACAGGGCAGCCCTTAAGCCGTATTGAGGAAGATACAGATCGAGACTTTTTTATGTCGGCAGAAGAGGCCTGTACCTATGGTCTGGTGGATCAAGTGATTAATCGTAAACCCTCCAGTACCCGCCCCTTGGTGCAGGAAATGGAATAACGGCGTTAATCGATCATCGCTTGTTTTGGAGGCTTTCCACTGAAAGCGAAAAAATTTAATGGAAAAGTACGGTGCTCCGCGCCGCACTCTTCCGCCTTAAGTTGGTAGACCTGCGAATGATATGAACATTCTCAATTTTTTAGAAAAAAGTGTGGGGAAGTGGTTTTCCCAACGTACCAGCTATCAATTGGAGCAAACTGAAGGATGGCATCAATCGGATAAAACCAATGTGTTCCAGGAGTTATTGCCTGCGGAGGCTGAAGCGGTTGTCAAATTATGCGAAGGCTGCCACCTCGATCCTCAGTTAGCGATCGCAGGATTACAAACGCGCTGGGAGAAAACCCCCACGAAACCGGAGGGGTCTTCCTTGCTGGTTCCCCTCAGACTCGCGGCATCGGATCAACATAGCTCGGTGATCTTACGAAGCAGCGCCCACAGCCCGGCTCAACAAGGAACCTATTCCTGGGGGAGTGATGACACTCTAATCATTTTGACTCCGGTTTCCGAGGGCACTGTAGAGGAGCGGCTCTGGTTTGCAGCGGAGAACCTACGCCTGCGGACAAGCTTCATGACCTATGACAACCCCAAACTGAATGTCAGTAGTTTCTATTCCGAGATTCGTCTCGGCGGAGCCCCGCCCCGTCCTGCGCCGGATCAGACCCCCAGCTAAGGGATCGACTGCGGAGACTCCACCGAAGTCGCCAGTGCTGGTCTCAAGGTTGTAGCCAGTGGAATCAAGCTGCGAGGTGCCCCGTATATTTTTATATTTCTTAGTCCCATGAAACCTTTGATTTTTTCCGGTCTTAAAATGCGGTTTTGGAAACGTTTTGTTCAAGCAACTTTAGCGATCGTCCTGACCTTTGTGCTGGTCTTTGGCCTCGTGCCTCCGGCAGATGCGGCCCGCTCCGGTGGGCGGATTGGTGGCGGTTCCTTCCGGAGTGCCCCTAGCCGTACCTATCGTGCGCCCTCCTCTCGGAGCTATTCTCCTCGTCCCCTGAGCCCCTATGGTGGAGGCTTCAATCCGTTATTTTTCATTCCCTTTTTCGGGGGGGGCGGCTTCAGTGGTTTATTTGGTCTGATGGTGTTGCTGACCATTGGGGGCTTTATTGTCCGTACCTTGCAATCCGTTGTGGGGGGCAATGAAGATGGATCCCTGCCGATGCTGAGCCGTCCAGCAACCATTTCCGTGGCCAAAATTCGGGTGGGACTCTCGGCGGAAGCGAAAGCCCTACAGCAAGACTTAAATCGCCTTGCCACCACCGCCAATACCAATAGTAATGATGGGCTGGTTAAGATTCTCCAAGAAACCACCCTTGCCTTACTCCGTAATCCTGAATATTGGTGTTATGGCAATGCCGAATCGGTGCAAACCAAGCTCCAGGACGGAGAAACCCAATTTAACCGTATGGTTTTGATGGAGCGGAGTAAAGTGGGTCGTGAAACGATCGCCAATGTGAAGGGACAAGTTCAGCAAGCAACGGTTTCCGTTACCCCTAAAACGATCGAAGAAGAACTGACGATCGTTGATACTCGTAGCTACATTGTGGTGACCTTAATCGTGGGCATTGAAGGCAAACTCTCCATTGCCAACATCAATAATGAAGCGGATCTCAAGCAGGCCATTCAGATCTTTGGCTCCATTAGTCAAGATCAACTCCTGGCCTTAGAAATTCTTTGGACTCCTCCCTTAGGGGATGAAGTGCTCACGGCAGATGAGTTGGTCGCCCAATATCCGGACTTAAAACTAATTTAACTGGGTCTTAAGTTGGTTGTAGTGATGATCAGCGATCGTTCACGGCTTTCCACTGAAAGCGGAAAAATTTAATGGAAGAGTGTTTCAATCTTGGTCGCTTTTTTGACCCGATCAAGGCACGCCAGCCTCAAGGAGGCCATTCTTCGGGGTTTGTTTCTAACTTGCGCTGGCGATCGCAAGTTTTACAACAGTTGGGACTGAATCCCAAGGAAACTGCTGTCTTAGAGGCCTGCTTAATTGGCCTGGTTTCCGGGGTGGCGGCGGTGCTGCTCAAACAATCCGTGGGCATTTTGGGAACGCTACGGGTGCGCCAGGTGGAATTGGGCTGGGTGTGGCTGCCCCTCATTGGGGCGCTGGGGGGCTTTTTGGCGGGATGGCTCAGCCAAACCTTTGCGGTGGAAACTACCGGTAGTGGTATTCCCCAGGTCAAGGCCGCCTTAGCCCGGGTTCCCCAAGCCCTCAATCTGCGGGTGGCGGGGGTCAAGCTGCTCAGTACCCTGCTGGTGATGGGGTCTGGCATGTCTCTGGGGCGACAGGGCCCCACCGTCCAGATTGGGGCCGCTTTGGCGGGGGAAATGCGACATTGGGTACCCACGTCTCCCGATTATCGTCGTCAAATGATTGCGGCAGGTGCCGCTGCCGGGCTAGCGGCGGGGTTTAATGCGCCCCTGGCGGGGGTGATGTTTGTTATTGAAGAATTGCTGCAGGATCTCTCCAGCCTGACCTTAGGTACTGCGATTATTGCTTCCTTTATGGGGGCTATGGTTTCGCGGCAGTTAGGGGGGCAGGGCTTACTGTCCATTTCGACCTTGAAAACCGAGGGGGCAATTCTCACCCTGGGGGATCTGCCTTTTTTATTGTTAATTGGCTTATTGGCAGGAACCTTGGGGGGTATCTTTTGTCGCGGCATTTTTACGAGTCGCCGCTTTTACGATCGCTTTATTCCCCTCGGCTTGCCCTATCGGGTGGCCATTGCTGGAGCCATCTCGGGTCTGGTGATTGCCATGCTGCCCCCCGCGTTTCGCAACAATGCGGGCTTGCAAGAGTACCTGGTGAGCGGAGAAGTGCTGTGGTACATGGTCTTGTTAGCCTTCCTCAGCAAGTTTTGTCTGACCTTAGTGGCCACAGGTTCCGGAGCCTCCGGTGGTTTATTTGCACCGTCCTTAGTGCTGGGCAGTTCCCTCGGCTATCTCATTCCCCTCTGTGCCCTGGGGATTCAAGGATTACCTCATTTTCCAGCGGATTGGATTATCCCCATTAGCTCCCCTAGTACCTATGCCTTGACGGGGATGGGAGCTTTTTTTAGTGCGGTGGCCAAAACCCCCATGACGGCGATCGTGATTATTTTTGAAATGACAGGGGACTTTAACTTGGTGCTACCGTTGATGGTAGCGAGTATTATTGCCTATAGCGTGGGCGAGAAAATTTTTCAGGGATCCCTTTACGATCGCTTACAGGAAGCTCAGGGACTCAAAGCTCATAGTAGCCGTCAAACCCTAGCTCCCTGGGAAGCCCTCACCGCTAACCAAGTGATGCAAACCCAGGTGCAAACCCTCAGTCCTGATTTGACCCTAGAAGAAACCTTAAAAATCTTTCTCCAGTCTCCCCATCGGGGATTCCCGGTGGTGGTCAAAGGGGAACTGGTGGGTATTATTAGTCAATCCGATCTTTCCCGTTATTCCCAAAGTACCGATCGCCAGCAATTGGTGCAGTCCATGATGACGCGATCGTTAATTACCGTACAACCCCAAGACACCCTCAACCACGTCTTGCATCTACTCAATCTTCACAACATTGGTCGTCTTCCCGTGACGGAGGGCCGACGGCTGGTGGGGATTATTACCTTTAGCGATATTATCCGGGCGGAAGCTCTGCAGGTAGAAGCACGAGATGGAACGATGGGGAATCCTAGCAGCACCCCCTCCTACGTTGTATATCAAACCCATGCCCCCGAAACGGGCAAAGGGCGCTTACTGGTGCCCCTCTCTAACCCGAAAACGGCCCCCACCCTCTTACAACTCGCGGCAGCCATTGCACGGGCGCGGGACTACGAATTGGAATGTTTGCAGATTATCACCATTCCCAAAAACCAATCTCCCTATACCACCAAGGTGAATACGGAACGGGCCCGTGCCCTCCTCAAAAAAGCCCAGGATCTTGGCGAGGATTGGGGCATTCCGGTCCATACCCAAATTCGGGTTACCCATGCCATTGTCCCGGCCATCCTGGAAACGATCCGCGATCGTCGCATTGACCTGATGTTTATGGGGTGGAAAGGCAAAAGCAACAACCCTGACCGCATTTTTGGCGATGCTATGGATAGCTTAATTCACCAAGTGCCCTGTACCGTCATTGTGGTGAAACTGGCAGATCGCCTCAGGCATAGCCCTACGCACTACCCCTCTTTACTGGCCCGACTACACTTTAACCGCTGGTTAGTTCCCGTAGGGGGCGGTCCCAATACTCAAGAAGCCCTTGAACTCTTACCTGCTCTCGTTTCCATTAGCAGTACCCCAGAAATTAGACTCTGCCAAATCACGCCGGTGGGTTTAGGCCGTAAGCCTAAGCGGTTGCTAGAAGCAACGGCACAGCATTTACAACAACAGCTTGGCTGTCCCCTGGAAACCATACAATTGGTTAGTTCTTCCGTAGCCCAAGCGATCGTCGATTTGGGACATGGTGAGGGGGAGCATTTGGCCTATCTGAGTCGGAAAACCTGGGGGAAACCTTTAGATATTCACCACGATCGCTGTGATGTAATTGTCATTGGGGCCAGTCGAGATCATTTTCTTCAGCAGGTGGCTCAGGGGCAGTTAGGGTCTAGTGTGCCGGAGGAAGTCGCTCGTCACAGTCAGTGTACGGTGATTTTAGTGCGCACGCCTTAAGGTTTCCCTGATTCCCTTCGGTGATTCACGATTAACGGCCCTAGAAACGGGAGGGCGATCGTATTGGGGGCTCAACGGCTATACCCTCGGGACATTTATTTTGCGGAGGCACTGATCACATGAAAGATTGGACTCAGGGATATATTGCAGATCTCGATTATGACTATAATTTTTTTGCCGAACTTGCACCCATTCAGATTGCCTTTAATCTGCTCGATGCCCAATTGCTTCCCCCGACTTTAGAGCAGTTTAACTACTGTGAACTTGGCTGTGGACAGGGGTTTACCACCAATGTATTAGCGGCAGCAAATCCCCAGGGAAAGTTTTGGGGCATTGATTTCAATCCCTCCCACATTGCCACGGCTCAACAATTGGCAAAGGCCGCCCAACTGACCAATATCCAGTTTTCTGATCATAGTTTTTCTGAACTGGTTGCTGTGGAGACCCCAAAATTTGATTTTATTGTTCTGCATGGTATTTATTCTTGGGTAAATCCAGAAAACCGGCAGGCCATTCTGCAGTTTATCCGCCAAAGATTAAACGTGGGGGGAGCCGTTTATATTAGCTATAATGCCCTGCCGGGTTGGTGTTCTTTAATGCCTCTACGGGAGCTGATGCTGCAATCTACCGCTGGCTCTCCAGATTCCACCCTGGAAAAGGTGGAAAAGGGTTTAGCCTTTGCCCGAAACTTACAGGATCTTAAGGCGAAATATTTTCTAGCACACCCAACGATCGGGCAAGATTTAGCGGACATGGAAGAAGAGTCCCGCATCTACTTAGCTCATGAGTATTTTAACCAAAACTCCCAACCGTTTTATCACTCTGAAATTGTGGAACACCTGGCTGCCGCTAAACTTACCTTTGCTACTTCTGCAGACCTAGATGATCAATTTTACAATCTTGCCTTGGATGAGAAACAATTGCAATTTTTGGAAGAAATTCCCAACCGATCCTTACAAGAAACGATCCGAGATTTTTTCTTTAATAGTCGTTTTCGTCGAGATTTATTTGTCAAAGGGGGGATTAAATTAACGCCTCTAGAGCAAATTGAATGGATCAGTAAAATGAGATTTGTTTTACTGGCTTCTCCAGACGAGATTCGCTATGAGGTTCAACTAGCAGGACGTTCCATTCAGTTAGATCCGGGAATTTACACCCCTTTGATTGTGGCTCTGGGAGATCATCCTCAAACCTTGCGCAATATGATGAAGCAACCGGATCTTGCCCGCATGGGTTTTGCGAGCTTGTTCCAAGCCCTGAAAATTTTAATTACGTTAGGCTATGTCGCTCCCGCACTCTCTGCAGATGGGGGAAACGATCGGGCCGAGACGATCGCTAACTTTAATATGGCGGTGCTCCAACGGGCACGGTTTGGTCTGGAAACCCCTATTTTGGCTTCCCCGATCACTGGTAGTGGGGTGGAGGTTAGTCGCACTGAGCAATTGTTTCTCTTAGCCCTCAGCCGTGGCGTAGATCCCGTCAGTTTTACCTGGACTATTCTTGAGGTTCAAGGGGAAAAATTAATTAAAGCAGATCAGGTTTTAGAGTCTCCCGAAGAAAATCAAGTGGAATTAAAACAGCAATTTGAGGAGTTTGAGCGAGTACGTTTACCGCTCCTCAAACGTTTAGGGATTGTTTAAGTCCCGTTGAAGGCAGCTAGATTGAAGATGGACTCGATCGTTTCCGCCGCTTGTTGTAAATCTTTCTCTAAAGTCGATCGAAAGCCAGGATGATCTTGGGCACGGTTGATCCGCCAAAGGGCAAAGGAAACCTGCTGGATCGCAAGAAATAAAGGGATTAAGGAAACCTGTGCTTTGGGGAACGATCGGATCTGGCTATAGCCCGCTAAAAAGTGTTCTAAACCCGGCTCAAAATAGGGACTGGGAAAGAAGTCATTAAAGAATCGCGCCACATCATAGCCCCAATACCCAAACCCACAATCGGCAAAATCAATTACCGCAATGTGACGATCGTTCCAGAGCAGATTGCCTAACCAAAAGTCACCGTGAATCAGACCAAACTGCTCTCCAGCTTCCCCTAAGTTGTCCAGAACAGATCGGGCTTTTTCACTAATGGTTTCAAAGAGGGGGCGATAGGAGTGAGGCACTTTTTGCCAGATGAAATGACCATGGTTACTATATCCAGCTCGCTGCCCCAGCAATCCCTGCCAATTCCAAAACGGGCGGCTAAAGTGGGGGGGGAAAGAGTAATGGGCTGCGGAGTCATGGAGTTGTCCGAGCAGGCGGCCAATGGCTGCAAAGTCTTGCCCCGTTAGTTCCTGCTCTGCAAACTGTTCCCCAAACGATCGTCCGGGCAGCCATCCCGTTATGGAAACCGTCCGCCGATCGTCTAAGGTGGGGCTCTCTAGGGTTACCCAGAGCTTACCGTCTAGGCTGGAGATCGGCTCGGGTACAGAGAGTTGGCTAGTGTGGCAAAGGTGTTGCAGCCACAGCAATTCCGACTCAATCTCTAAAGCCGAAAGATAGCGGGAACGATGGACTCTCAAACTGAAGCGATCGTAGCCCTGCAAGTGGGACAATTCCGGTGTGCCTGTTGAGCCAACTGAAGCGAATGAGGTGACTGCAAAAACTGTATTGTCTCCATGGGAAATTAAAGTAAGATGACTCTGAGCTAAGCCGTGATCTAAGCCGTAAAGCACTAGAGATTTCTCCGCTTCTCTTTTTAAGACTTGGGCTTGTTTTGTTGCCGTTAACTGTTCAAAACTTGGCGACGGTTCCGTTCGTAGAATCCCCAAAGACTCCCGTACCCGCTCAAAAAGAAATTGGCACTCCTGGGGAACTTTATGATATTCACTTTTGCTCAGTAATAGCCTTGCTTGCTTCTCGTAATTAACTGCTTCCTGAAACCACGATCGATAATAAACTAGATAGAGAATCGGTCTCACCTGCGGCGAAATATTGGCCGTACCACCGTGCAGAAGTTGATAATCCATTAAATAACAAGAGCCCTGCTTGACCCAGGGAACCGAGGACGCTTCCATCGCTAGATCTTGAGACGGGGCCAGTTTATGACTGCCCTTCCACAGGCGGGTTGATCCCGTTTCTGCCGTTAAATCAATTAAGGGAATGACTACCGTAATGGCGAAACTGGGGATCTGCAAGGAAAGGGCTTCATCCTCAAAGAGGGGGGGATGATCGCGGTGAATATGCTGATCTTTTGCCCCCGGTAAAGCAATCACAGCCCCAAAACTGCCTAGGACAAATCCAGAACCGAGTAATCTCTCCAGAAGCTGGAGCAAAAAAGGATTCCCATACAATTCTGGCGTATTAAAAGTGTCCTGAATGTCGATGGTCAGCATTTTACGTCTATCCCCAACCTCCAATACATCTGCATCATCTTGATCGACCCATTTAGATTGATATTGGTTAATAAAAGATTGATATAAATTGTCAATAAAAGCCTGGGGGAAAAGGTCACGAATCAGCAAAACACCATTGGTTTTGAACAAAGCCTCTGCCATTTCAATTAAGACTGGATTGAGGAGGTCTGCTCTAGGGAGATTGAGGGGGAGTTGCAGGGCGGGGGCTTGATTGGAGTTGACATTTTTATAAACTTGAATGACCAGATCAGACATGGCGCACAGGGGGTAGCAAGTGGGAAAGTGGGGAAACGATCGTTTTGGGGGGAGGGCGATCGGCTGTTAAACTCAAAATTTATAACTCACACGGGATAACTTCTGATGAATCTTGCGCTGTTTGTTACAGATTTAGACCATACTTTGGTAGGGGATGATGCGGCATTGCTGGAAATTAATCAACACTTAAGCCTGTTGCGGCAACGCCACCAGACCAAGATTGTCTATTCTACGGGACGATCGCTGCACAGCTATCAAGGGCTTGCCCAAGAAAAACAACTGCTCACCCCAGATGTGCTGGTGACAGCCGTCGGTACTGAAATCTATCGTGGCAATTCCGCCGCACCGGATCCAGACTGGTGGAACTTTATTGCTCAGGGCTGGGATCGGCCCCAGATTGAAACGATCGCCCTCAAGTTTGCCGCCCTCGTGCCCCAACCAGCCCCCGAACAACGCCCTTACAAAGTTAGTTTTTACCTGGATTCTGATCAGGCAGAAACAACCTTAGCCAAGCTAGAGCAGGAACTACACCAGGCCCAGTTACCAACTCAAATTGTCTACAGTGGCGGTAAAGATGTGGATATCCTACCTCAGCGGGCCGACAAAGGCAGTGCCCTGGAATTCCTGCGATCGGCCTGGGGCATTTTGCCGCAGCAAACCGTTGCCTGTGGAGATTCTGGTAACGATCGCACCCTCTTTGCCACCGGTCAACACTGGGGCATCATCGTGGGCAACGCTCAACCGGAACTAAAAACCTGGCATGAAAGCCATCCTAGCGATCGACGTTATTTTGCCAGCGCCTACTGTGCCGCAGGCATTTTAGAAGGACTGCGCCATTTTCAATTTTTAGCTTCACGGTAAAGCCCGCCCAAGCCATTCAATCTCGTTTGATATAATGCGGTAAATCCTTCGCAGCGTGACCTCGCGGAAGGAAGCAAAACAGTGGAATTCTTTCAGCTATGCCCGATATTTGTATGATCCAGTAATACACCCTGCCCCGCCTATCACCGCCTCACTTTCTATGCTTAATCCCAACCAAATTGCTCAGGACATTGCAACCCTCCCTGAACCGGCTCAAATGCTGCTCTTGGATCTCATTCAAATGCTCAAACAAACTCACGCCCCCTTAGCTGACTTTCAGGAGGACGCAGGAACGTCTACTGGCTCAGAATTCCAGAGGAAAAAACCAAGTAGATTTGGCATTTGGGCGGGAAAAGTCTGGATGGCTGAAGATTTTGATGAGCCACTCGAAGATATGAAGGACTATATGTAGTCATGAGAGCATTGATTGATACTCATGTCTTGCTCTGGTACATTCAAGGTAGTTCTAAGTTGAGTAAAGTAGCAAGAGAACTCATAGACTCTGATCAAAATATCGTATTTTTTAGTATCGTCAGTCTTTGGGAAATTGCTATTAAACTCAGTATCAATAAACTAGTTTTAGAAAAACCTTTTAGTGAGTTAAAAGGGCTTTCCACTGAAAGCGGAAAAATTTAATGGA
>JBEAPM010000180.1:0-4597 GCA_041164445.1 Cyanobacteriota bacterium | reverse complement strand
GTTATTAACTTAAGATGGAAGAGTGCAGCGCTCCCCGCCGCACTCTTCCATTAAATTTTTCGCTTTCAGTGGAAAGCCATTGAAAACAAAGCTTTAGTTTTGAACGTCTTAAAGGGTTCCTCGAAAAACCCAAAACTGGGTTCCTCTTTCTAGGCTGTAGTAGGGATTGTGACGGGCAGCTTCGCCGCCGGACATAATTAATCGAGGTGCTCTAAAGTTAACCTTACGCCATTACGAACTCGATCGATGAAACTAACGACTCGCAGTCATTACAGTGTCAAGGCTTTGCTTGACTTGGCATTTCAACCAAACTATGGCCCAGCATCGGTGAAAACGATCGCTCAACGTCAGCAATTACCCGCCCCCTATCTGGAGAAGTTATTAATTGAACTGCGGCGGGCGGGATTGGTCAATTCCCTCAGGGGGGTTCAGGGAGGGTATCAGCTTGCTGTCCCCCCGCAACAAATTTCTCTGGGTCAGATTTTAGATGCCGTTGGCGAAACCCTTGATCCATTGCCTCGTCATGATCTCAACCCTGATCAGGCCTTAGATTCTGTTACCTTCGCCATTTGGAATCGCTTACACGCTAAATTGAAAGAGGCGCTCTATAGTATCTCCCTTGCTGACCTTTACTATGATGCCCGCAGTTGGCAGGCTTCTCAAGGAGAAGAGTATAACTTTATTGTTTAGCGGTGGGGTTTAGCGGTGGGGTTTAGCGGTGGGCAGAAGGTGTAACCGGTGTAACCCTATGTTACGAATCCGATCATTTCCTAGAATTCTTTGGCTGGAATGCCATACTAGTAGAAGCAGCGGCGTGATTTCCACAGACGCAACTGCAAACCTACCTATTCCAAAACCTAGTTTTGGGGAATCAACTTAATAATGAGGGGGGCAGGATATGAAAATCACTGCAATCTTAGGTCTAAGCCTTGTTCCTCTGTTTCTTGCGCTTTCTAGTGTGGCAGAGCCATTGAGTAATGTTGAGCAATTAACGTCAACGGGGCTCTGTGCTGGTTGTGATTTAGAGCAAGTCAATCTTCAGGGGGCTCATCTCATTGGTGCTGATTTGCGTTGGGTTAACTTACGCAATGCAGATTTATCCTTTGCGAACTTAGAAGGAGCGGACTTAACCGGAGCTGATCTGACGGGAGCTAACTTAAGTGGTGCTGTTTTAATTAATGCGATTTTAGAACAGACGGTTTTAGATCAAGCTTTATTGATCAATGCCAATCTCCATAATGCCATTGTGACGGATTCCTCCTGGGCAAATGCCGACTTAACGGGGGCGATTACTTATGGTACGGGGTTTGCCATTGGCGGTAGCGACTAGGCTGTCATCAATAGGCGTACAGCAGTCCCACGCAACCCATTTAGGATTGCCCTAGCCCTGTAGAAAACGGAGGTTTTAGCCTAGCCCTTTTGCCCGTGGCAGAAGGGCTAGGGTTTTGATGCTCCGATTGGCTCCGGTATCGGGATTGTGGGGGCGGTTTTGCCCCCCGCCACAATTCATTGGAATGTTTACTTGCAATTCCGACGATTCGAGCTATTCTGAGGGCAACTTTATGTTGATGGAAGTGGTGTGATGAGATTTAAAATGCTCCTCAAAAGAGGGGGTGGGCTGGTGGCCTTGAGTCTAGTGGGCTTGGTTGCTTGCCAATCCTCCCCAAAAGTGGTTTCGGAATCCGATCCTCAGGCTCCGGTTGAAGCGTCCACATCCCCGGATGCGCCTGCCTTGTCCGATGTGGCCAATCATCAAGATTTACTCCGATCGATTCCATCCTGGGAAGCCCGTTCCTATCAGGGTATTCCCTATACTTCCCCTAACGATCGTCTGCGTCAGGTTGAGGTGGGCCGGGCGGATCCCTTTGCTCCGACGGAAACGATCGTGGTGAATGTGCAAACGGTGGAAGCTCCAGCGGCGAAGCCCGCTACTCAAGTGGCCTCCCCCAGTCAGATTGCTTCTCTACCGGCCATTCCGGTGATGGGTGTGACGAATCCCCTAGAACTGCAACCCCTGAACTTCTCTCCCGTTCCCGTGAGTGTGCCGCCGGCCCCCTCCACAACCCTAGCGGCTCCCGAGGCACCGATCCGTGCCCTTTCTCCGACGCACTTAGCGGATCAGATGCAGGTTAAAGGAGTAGTGGAAGTCAATCAAAAATGGCAAGCGATCGTTTGGGAACCTCAGACGAGTTTGAGTAAAACAGTACAGGCTGGTGATGTACTGGGCAACGGTCAAGTGACGGTGCGTCGTATTGAGCAAACCAGTAACGGATTGTTACGCATTGTGCTAGAACAAAACGGCATTGAAGTCATCCATACGGTGAGTTAGCGTTCCGTTTTTTCTATGACCACGGTTTTTACCTCCCCCACAACGGCACTCAATCCCTCCGTCCAGCGCTTGCTGGGATGGCTGAATTTGCGTCCCGAAGAACTAGAACGCACGGGACTGCTCTTTGCCTCCTATATGGCCTTTTCCATCGGCATGAGTTGGCTAGAAGCCTCTAGTATTGCCTTGTTTCTGGGACGATACGGAGCTGCGTTGTTACCCTGGGTGGCCATTGCGACGGCCCTAACCGGATCGGGACTCGGCATTATCTATTCTCGTCTGCAGCGGGTTTTACCCCTCCGGCAGGTGGTGGTAATGGTGCCGTTGGTCATTCCCATCGTGCTCTTGATCCTGCGGTTTGGCTTGTCTGTGGAGGTAGAGGTTTTACCGGGGTTAACCTTTGCGGCGGTCACGATTTTCTTGCTGAAGTTATGGGCAGAAGCGATTTATACGATCGCGGATCTCAATACTTCAATTACCGCGAACCAACTCTTCAATATTCGTGAAATTAAGCGAACCTATTCCTTGGTGAGTAGCGGTATTTTAGTCGCGGATATTTTTAGTGGATTTACCCTGCCCCTCTTATTGCGGTTCTTAGGGAGCAATAACCAAAACAGTTTATATAACGTCATCATTTTCTCTAGCTTGATGATGATTTTAGGTACCGGAATCTCATTACATTTAACGAACCGCTACCGACAATCCTTTCCCGATGCCCCGAGACGATCGACGGTATCCGCCCAAATTGATGTCCCCAGTCGGCAACTGAAGGGGCCGCTACGTCAGTATAGTATTATACTCGTCATCTTTTTTGTCATTTCTCAGCTTCTCTTTAACCTGATTGAATTTCAGTTTTTTGAACAACTGGATAATCAATTTGATGCAGAGCGAATTGCGGCATTTTTAGGGCTCTTTAATGGTTTCCTCGGCATTTTTGAAATTACGACCCAGTGGTTTTTATCCAGCCGTTTAATTGAGCGCTGGGGGGTATTTATCACCGCCTCCATTTTACCGGCCATTATTGTCCTCTTGGGGGGACTGTCTCTGGTGGATTTGATTACGGCCCTGGGGGGGCTACTCTTTCTCAAGTTCTTTGATGAATTGCTGCGCTATACCCTGGTGGCGAGCGTCGATCCGGTACTCTATCAGACGATTCCCGATCATCTGCGTAATCCGATTCAAGCCATTCGCGGCATTTCGACCCCCTTGGCTACGGGCAGCATGGGGGTGATTATTTTATTAACGTTGGGACTGAGCGATCGGTATGGGTTGACTCCAGAACTGAGAGCGCGGATTTTCCTGTTTCAAACGGTTTTCTTTGGCCTCGGCTGGATTATTTCGATCTTTTTCCTGCGGCAAGGGTATGTGAAGCTTCTGGTCATGAGTGCCGAACGGGGACAGCTCAGTGACAGTCAGTTTGACAAGCGGGCCATGAAGCAAGCGGTGATTAAGGCCTTAGAAAACCAAAGTCCAGAGGCAGAGAAGCGATCGTGCATTGAACTGTTGAGTCAGCTGTATCCCGAGAGTATTGGTGAAGCCTTATCCCCTTTACTGGTGCGGTTGCCTCCCAAGCTGGTGCAGCAAAGCCTGGAAGCCATGTTGGCTCATCCCGATGTGCAATATGTGGATGAGGTCAAACAGTTGCTCCGTAATCCTAACTTGCAGCCCGAGGTGCTGGCGGTGGCCCTGCGCTATGTTTGGCTGACCCAGGACAACCCCGATTTAACTCAATTGCGGTCTTACCTGCGGGCAGAGGTGGATCCCATGGTACGGGGGACGGCGGCGGCCTTGATGTTGCGCTTAGGGACGGCTCAGCAGCGAGCGGAGGCTACCCAAGCTTTGCGACGAATGCTCACCCATCAAAAGGAACGGGAACGGGTGATGGGGTGTAAAGCCCTGGGGGATGCCCAGTATATGCAAGCCCTCCGTATCTATATTCCTCAATTACTCCAGGATCGATCGCTTCGGGTGCGTCGGGCTATTTTGAAGGCGATCGCCGCCACCCATTTAGAAGAATATTATTCTTCCTTAATTCGAGGGTTGTATTATGCCTCAACCTGGGAAGCCGCCATGGAAGGCTTAGTCAGCTTAGAGAATGAAGTGTTGGGGGATCTAACGGCGTTAGCCACCGCTCCCCAAAAGCCCCCCCTGGTTAAACTGCACGCCTGGAATACCATTGGTCAAATTGGCACCTTGGAAGCATTGGATGAGTTGGTGCTCAATCTCACCACCAGTTGGGGGGCAACCCGCCGTAACATTTTGCGCATTTTA
>JBEAPM010000179.1:0-3933 GCA_041164445.1 Cyanobacteriota bacterium | reverse complement strand
GGTGTAGAGAAAATGGGCAAACCGATGGAAGACGATCGCTTGGAACCCTGGATAACAGACCAAGACCTCTAACCAATTACGAGCAGCAGGATCGCGCTCAAAGATAATGCGGAAGTCACGGATTAAAGTTGTCAGCACAGACATCAGGCGTTGGTAGCCAAAAAACTTCATACCTATCCTAGCGGTTCTCTGAACGAACAACCGATCAACTTATTCGGGTAGCCGATCGGATCTTAGCCAGATGTGCGGTTTTACCAGTTGAAATTGTTTTTGCGTTCCCGGCAAACCCGGTTACCCCACGATCGTTTTCAGGGCATTTTGAGTCATGGCGGCGATCGCCTGATCCGTAGCTTTGGGTAAGTGATAATACATGCCCCCAGCCCGTTTGGCCAGTTCTTTGGCAAACCCTGTAGAGACAAATTTATTTTCCGTATCAATTACCAGCAGCTTGATATTTAAGCCCCGAATCCGCGCCGCAATCTCTAGCAATTCCGCCTTAATGTCCGGCTTTTCCCCGTCTTCCAGAGGCTGCCCCAGAGAGCGGGCCAAGGGAATATTACTGCGACCATCGGTAATGGCAACAATGACCACCTGACCAATATCTCCGGACTGGATGGCATTTAAGCCCACCCGCACCGACTGGGTTAAGCCGTGGGCCAGGGGAGATCCACCACCACAGGGCAGTTTTTCCAAGCGCTTGCGGGCAGCGGTAATGGAGCGGGTGGGAGGTAACAATATCTCCGCCTTTTCCCCTCGGAAAGGAATGAGGGCAATTTGATCTCGGTTTTCGTAGGCTTCCGTCAAAAGCCGCATCACCGCCCCCTTGGCTGACTGCATCCGGTTCACCGCCATGGATCCCGATGCATCCACCAGAAAGACCACTAAAGCCCCGGCTTTGCGTACCAGTTGCTTGGCCCGCAAATCCCCCTCCTCCACAATTACTTTGCGGTCAGGACGGCGCTGGCGACGGGCCTGCTGGTAAGGGGACGCAGCCCGGAGGGTGGCATCTACCGCAATCCGGCTGACTTTGCCCCGAGGCAACAAGGGTTTGACATAGCGCCCTCGATCTTCCGAGAAGATCAGGGAGCGAGTCCCGGATTTGCCCTGACGGGTCATATTTTCCGCAAAGCGCATCACATCCTCGTCAAGCACCACACCCTCGGGATCAAAAATAAACTCCTCGGGTACCGGTGGTGGCTCAGCATTTTGCTCTTCTTGATCCTCTTCTTCCGGTTCTTCAGGCTCATCCTGCTGATCCTCCGTGTCTTCCTGGGGGGGAGGCGGTGGCGGGGGTTGTTGGGGTTGTTCCTCCTCTGGGGGTGGGGGCATGATTATGGCCCTGGGAACAATGACCAACTGTACTGCTTGGCGTAAATCCTCTGCATTGACCTGGGTTCTCCCCTCTAGAGCTGCCGCTGCCCGGGCCACCCGAATGGCAAACAGTTCTGCGCGGTGACCCTGTACTTGCCCCCGCACCGCTTCCTGTACCAAATAGGCAATTTGTTCCGGGCTAATGAGCACATCCCGCAGCCATTCCCGCGCCAGAATAATTTGGGTCTTTAAGCCCTCCATTTCTTCGTCATACTCCTGGAGAAAGGCCAGGGGATCGAGACTGTAGGCCAAAGCTTGATCCACCGCCTGTACCCGGTCTTCCAAAGCCAACACCTGATCCGCTGAGAGATGGATGGCAATGCGATCGAGGAGGTGAGGGCGTAAAGGGCCTTCTTCCGGGTTATAGGTTGCCAGCAAGAGGGGACGACAGGGATGCTGAAAGCTAATGCCTTCCCGCTCAATGCGATTCCAACCATCCGTGAGGGAACTGAGGAGTAAATTGCCCGTTTGATCATCTAAGAGGTTAATTTCATCCACATAGAGAATGCCTCGGTGGGCTTCCGCCAGTAGCCCCGGCAAAAAGACACTACTGCCGGTTTTAATGGATTGGGTCACATCCACTGACCCCAATAAGCGATCCTCCGTCACCCCCAGGGGCAACTGAATAAACGGAGCCGGAATAACCTTGGCATCCCCTTCCTCTAAAGGGCGATCGGGATCATATTCCTGAAGGGTACGATCGTCCCACTCCTGGGGATTATGGGGATCACAATTGAGGGAATCCCGCAAAATTTCAATGGGTGGCAACAGGGCATGAAGGGCTCGGGCCATCACCGACTTGGCTGTGCCTCGCCGGCCCGCAATCACGACTCCTCCCAATCCGGGATCCACCGCAGACAGCAGCAGGGCTAACTTGATGGGGGTTTGTCCCACCACAGCGGTGAGGGGAAATGCAGTGGGGGCGGTGGGGGCAAGGGTGGTCATTGGCTAAGGCTTGATAAAGCAACGCTAGGGTGCTGATTATACCAAACCTAGGGGAGGTAAGTTGTCGATAATTGCTCCTTTGTATCCAGGCAGCCCACTAAACCCGGTTCTTCAAAACAGAACAAGATGGATTTTGAACTGGAATGAGTGCCTGGTTGGCGATTCCGACCTAACGGTACACAACCGGGATCGATCGGGGCGATCGTTCAAACCTTTAAATCCCAGACCACCCGCAAAATTAATCGCATCACCCAATCGAAGGGGCGAACCCTAGGCACAAATCATTTACTGGGTACGGGTATGGTTTGGCTGCAGGTTCAGATGGTAGTGATACAGCGCCACAGGCTGATCAAGCGCCTGAAAATACTGGGGATCCTCAGGGGACAGGTACACTGCAGTAAACTGCTCTGCCTCAATTCGCTGCCGATCGGGATCAAATTGATAGGCGGTCGTCGTTTCTACACGATTGAGATAAATTTGAGGGCGGCTACGGAAAAACTGTTGGCTGATCTCGGTGGTCAAAAATTGAGAACGATCGTCTGCGGGGGTTTCCCTGGCGCGATCCGTCACGATCGTCACCAGTTGTAAAGTTTGGGAATCCTGACGGAAGGTGGTCACCTGCCGATTGGGATTGTTCTGATCCACCACAACGGATTCTACCTGGGAAGCCGTTTCAGAATCAGTGTTCCCCAGATAGGCTTGGGCAATATTGAAACCATTAAAGGCTCGATCCGCTACAATTTCAGCCTGCTTCGGGGAAAATTCCGGGAGCCAACCCTGCCAAGTCTGTTGCCAAGACCGCCAAAACGATCGGGACGATCGGCCGGGCACAAGCTGCGGGGGCAAAAACCGCACCTGAAACGTGAGGGGCTGATGCAAATAGCGGCGATTGCCCTCAAAACCAGGGGTGATAACATGCGGAGCAAGGGGAGCCTCTAGATCCACTAAAGTACTCTCCACCTGCCAGGTGCCTCGAAACCAATCCGGGTAAACTAAATCGCCCTGAGCTGGTTGAACCGTCGGCAAATTTGACCAGTGGGGAAAGGCTTGAACACGGGTTTGCAGGGACTCTGCCCAGGCTGTGCTACTCAGCGCCAGCCAAATCAACATCAATAATCCGAAACGTAAGAGATGTCGATACTTGTTATTCTGCCTTAAAATGCCTATCCAGTGCGTTGTCCAAGCCATGAATCCTAGCCCGTATTCTAGCAAAGTCTCACGAGTGATTACCTATAACGATCGCTCTATGGTCACTGTAGAAGAATTAAACCAGTTATTGGTACGTTCTGGGCAACCGCCGCGCTCTTTGACCAAGTTAACGATCGCTTTAGATGCCTCCTTAGCGTGCATTTCCGCCCGGTTGCTGCGCGAAAAGACCTTAGTGGGTTTTGCGCGATTGGAGGGGGATGGGGTTTTTCAAGCAACGGTGTGGGATTGTGTGGTAGACCCAAACCTCCCCCAGCCCGAAGCCGTGAAACGCCTTGTGCTAGAGCGAATGAAGCGAGAGGTACGACAACGCTATTCTAAATGCTGTATTTCTATCTTCTCCTCCCGCGAAGATTATGCCTTATTCAATGTTCTCGGCTTTCGGGAAGATGAAAAAGGCATTCGGGGTAT
>JBEAPM010000178.1:0-18952 GCA_041164445.1 Cyanobacteriota bacterium | reverse complement strand
AGGAAGCTTTTTACTGGCAAGTCGTTGAACAGCAGGCCAGAACAATTTTACAACGGGCTGCTTATCGAGAAATTCGCACACCGATCTTTGAGCAAACGGAGCTTTTTGCCCGAGGCATTGGCGAAGCAACGGATGTAGTGGGCAAAGAAATGTATACCTTTACGGATCGGGGCGATCGCTCTTTAACCTTGCGACCTGAGGGAACGGCGGGGGTGGTGCGATCCTATATTGAACAGGGGTTAGCTGCCCAGGGTGGGGTTCAGCGCCTGTGGTATACCGGCCCCATGTTTCGCTATGAGCGTCCCCAAGCCGGACGGCAGCGCCAGTTTCACCAAATTGGGGTTGAGGTGTTGGGTAGTGCGGATCCCCGGGCTGATGCCGAAGTGATTGCCTTGGCCATGGATGTATTGCAGAGCGTTGGAATTCAAAGCCTCAGCTTAGAATTAAATTCCGTGGGGGATGCGACGGATCGACAACGCTATCGACAAGCCTTAGTTGATTATTTAACCCCCTATGCAACGGAGTTGGATGCCGATTCTCAGGATCGCCTGAGCCGGAATCCTCTGCGTATTTTGGATAGCAAAGATCAACGCACCCAGGAAATTGTCCAAAATGCCCCCAATATCCTCAGTTATCTGAGTGAAGCCTCTCAGCACTTTTTTGCAGGGGTACAGCAATCTTTAACGGATCTCGGCATTCCCTATAGCCTCAACCCTTGTTTGGTTAGAGGTTTGGATTATTACAGCCACACTGCCTTTGAAATGCAATCCCAAGATTTAGGAGCCCAAGCAACGGTTTGTGGTGGCGGTCGCTACGATGGGCTGGTCAAACAACTGGGGGGGGCCGATACTCCGGCCGTGGGTTGGGCGATCGGTATGGAGCGGTTAATTCTATTGCTGCAACAAGCAGAGCAGCAAAAACCGGGGCAATTAGATTTTTATCTGGTCTCCCGGGGGGAGAAGGCAGAGCCCCAAGCCTTAGTCTTAGCCCAACACCTCCGCCAACAGGGATGTTCCGTTGAACTGGATTTGAGTGGGAGTGCCTTTGGCAAACAATTTAAGCGGGCCGATCGCAGTGGCGCTAAGGTGTGCTTAGTCTTAGGGGATGCGGAGGCGGAAGCGGGAACCGTTAACCTGAAATGGTTAGCCACGGGGCAGCAGGAAACCCGCACCCAAGCGGATTTGTTGGCCAATCCGGGATTAGACTAGGGCGCGATCCCTAAAGCAATTGGTGACCCACTTAAGGGGGAAGAGTGCGCCGCACTCTTCCATTAAATTTTTTCGCTTTCAGTGGAAAGCCAAGCCATCTACAGTAGTGCCTCTGCCTTGATCTTGCCTAGGGCGGGATGGTAGGTCTGAATCGCCTTCATATACTGTGCCCGCTCAAATTCGCTGGGATTAGCACAGTTGATTTGGCTCATGCTGCCCTGGAGTTGACGAAGAGAGTGATACTCATGTTCTTCTAGCCAGGTAATCAGATCCGCTTCGATCGAGGAGAGATGTTCAATGCCGTGGCGTAGTAACACACTGGCCATCATGGTCGCTTTGGCCCCTGCCATCATCATTTGAATGACATCTGTTGCCTTGTGGATCCCGCTCGTGGCGGCCAGATCTCCAGTAATACGACCATAGAGAATGGCAATCCAACGCAGAGGTAGACGCAAATCCTGAGGCGTACTGAGAAGCACATGGGGTCGCACTTCCAACTCTTCCACATCAATTTCAGGTTGGTAAAAGCGGTTAAACAGCACTAGACCGTTGGCTCCTGCTTCCGTAAGGCGTTTAGCCATATTGGCGGTATTGCTGAAATAGGGACTGAGTTTCACCGCTACAGGGATGCTAACGGCGGATCGCACGGCGGCTAGGACATCCAGATAGCTTTGCTCGATCGCTGAGCCGGGGGTATCTAAATTGGTCGGAATGTTATAAATATTGAGTTCCAGGGCATCGGCTCCTGCTTGCTCCATGTCCCGGGCATATTGAGTCCACCCTCCGGTGGTAAATCCATTTAAGCTGGCAATGATTGGGATTTGTACTTGATCCTTCGCCCGGCGGATATGGTTGAGATAGGCTTCGGTGCCAACGTGAAAAATTTCCGGTTCGGGGAAATAGGTCAAGGCTTCAGCAAAGCTGTCGGTGCCGTATTCCAGGTGATGGTGCATCTCCAGTCGTTCGCCCCGGATTTGTTCCTCAAAGAGGGAATGTAAGACAACCGCAGCCGCTCCCGCCTCTTCCATCCGTTTAATATTGTCAATGTTTTCGCTGAGGGGAGCCGCTGCACTGACCACCAGAGGCGACTTCAGTTCCATTCCCAGATAGGTTGTTGTGAGATCCATAATGTCTTCCACAGCCTCTTGAATAACAATTCTCTCCTGATCCTTACGCCTGAGGGATAAAATTTTGCAAATTCCACTATTCATCTTCAGAATTCATTGCTCCCTGGGCAGGCACCCCAATTAATCGAGGTGACCAAAATTCAAACCTACCTATTCCCTATTCCCTATTCCCTACCCCCTACCCCCTACCCCCTATCCCCTATCCCCTAACTCCCGTGTTCTCCAATCTAGCCAAGATCTTTGCCGGAATTGTTTTAGCCTTCTCCCTCCTTGCGATCGGGGGGATTACGATCGCTCGGTATCTCGTGGAAGAATTTACTGCTCCCCCCCCTAAACCCATTTTTGCTGAGGAGCAGGCCCCACCCCCCAGTCCAACGGCTCAGTCCACCCCGACCAGTGGAGCGGCGATCGTTGCCTCTCCCCCCACGCCCACCCCAACCCCTAAGCCAACCCCTTCCCGTCCCAATGGCAAAGCCGCACGAGTCACTTGGTCCGAGGGGTTAGTGATCCGCAATGCACCGGATGGTAATCCGAGTGGCGGCGTTGATTACAATGCTGAGGTGGTGATTTTAGAAACCAGTGCCGATGGCAACTGGCAAAAAATCTGGTTTAACAATCAAGAAGGCTGGGTGAAAGCTGGTAACGTGGAAATATTGCCTTAAGTCATGCCTTAACTCAAGCGTAAAGCACTGTAAAATTAGACCGGACTATCCACCGCCCATTCTTTAGTGACCTCCATTACCCCATGACCGCTGTTTCCTCTGATCTTGAAAGCCAACTGACAACGCTCAAACAATCTGCCCACGAAACGATCGTGGCCGCAGATACCCTCGAAGCCCTAGAGAAACTCCGGATCCAATATTTGGGTAAAAAAGGAGAGGTTTCTCTGATTCTGGGACGCATGGGCAAACTGAGTCCCGACGATCGTCCTCGCATTGGCAACCTGGCGAATGACGTTAAAACCACCATTCAAACGGCCCTTGACCAGAAAAAAACGCAACTGCAATCGGCAAAGCTGGAAGCCCAACTCGAAGCTGAAACCCTGGATGTTACGATGCCTGGCTATGCCCGTCCCTTGGGGCATAAACATCCCCTCAGTAGCACGATCGATCGCATTCTCGATATTTTTGTGGGCTTAGGTTATACCGTCGAAGAAGGCTTAGAAATCGAAGAAGATTACTATAACTTTGAAGCCCTCAACACCCCGGCGGATCATCCGGCTCGGGATATGCAGGATACCTTTTATCTCCCCGATGGGCGCTTGTTGCGCACCCACACCTCTTCCGTCCAAATTCATTACATGGAAGACAATGATCCACCGGTACGCATTGTGGCTCCAGGGCGAGTTTATCGTCGGGATACCGTGGATGCCACTCATTCTGCAGTCTTTCATCAAGTGGAAATCTTAGCAGTGGATGAGGATCTCACCTTTACGGATTTAAAGGGAACGGTCAAAACCTTTCTGCAGGAAATTTTTGGTGATATTCCCATTCGCTTCCGAGCCAGTTATTTCCCCTTCACTGAGCCCTCTGCCGAAGTGGATGTACAATGGAAAGGCCGTTGGTTGGAAGTCATGGGCTGCGGCATGGTGGATCCCAATGTATTTAAGGCGGTGGGCTACAACCCTGAAACTTATACCGGTTTTGCTGCGGGTTTAGGGGTAGAGCGCTTTGCTATGGTGCTGCACCAAATCGATGATATTCGCCGTCTCTATAACAGCGATCTACGCTTTTTGCGCCAATTTTAAGCCGATTTAGGCTCGGCCTGGTCTATCAACTGCAGTCTGGGGACAGGGTCGATTCCGACCTGTAAGAGGAAGCCCAAGACCCTATAAAAAAAATAAAGAACGAAATTTCACCTCTTAATTTGGCTTACCCTTAAAGAGGTTCAGTTTTTCTTCGCATTCAGGTAAGACCACGGATGACGGTTCCCCCCAGCAAAACCCTAGAAGAAGCCATGAGCCGGATTCAACGGGGCGAAGTTTTGGTCATTAGCAACCGTCGGCGAGGGGCCCTCATTGTCTGTAAGCCCTACCGATGTGAATTTCTCGGGCCAGGATCAGTTTTGGGCGGAAACCTCGATCGCACCTGTACGAAACTGATTCCCATTGGGAAGTTTTCCCTGGCCGCTCCTCGCAGTGCCGATGAACTCTATCGAGCCTATCTCATCCGTCGCCAATGGACTTTAAATACTCGGCATTTAACCGAAATTGCTAGTCCTGCTGAACGGGCCCAACATTTTCTCAATCAGTTAGAAAATTACTTTAGTCCTGAAATTATTCGTCGCATTGCGACGGAAGACTTAGCCTCGATCGTTGGGGTGTTTCCTCGTACTATGCTTAAGGTCTTAACTCGTTAGGGCTGATGTGGAATATACCCCAGTCCGATAAAATTCTGAGGCTCCATTCGCGTTTCAGGTTCATCCTTTCCCTATGGCACCAGCAAAGCTTTCCGTTACGTTGAGCGATTATTTCTTAAATGAGAACAGTTCCGCACCTAGTCAGGTTACCTTAGGTGATCTCTTTACGATCGCTGGCGATCGTACCTTTTATTTCCTTTTTTTACTCCTTGCTTTACCCTCAGCGCTGCCTCTCCCGGCCCCTGGCTATGCCACACCTTTTGGCCTAGTTATCTTTCTCCTGGCAGTGCAGTGGATGACGGGATCTCATCAACCTTGGATCCCACGGGCTTGGCGAGAAAAAGGGATAAATCGCCAACAGGTGGAAAAAATTGTCAAAGCGGGTCTACCCTGGCTACGTCGCATCGAAGCCCTCTCTCGACCCCGTTTACATTGGGTCTGCCGACCGGGGCCCAGTCACTGGCTTATCGGTTTAGCGATCGTTCTGATGAGTATTTCAATGATGATCATCATCCCTGGGACGAATACCCTGCCAGCTATGGGAATTTTTGTCGTCAGTTTTGGCTTATTTGACGACGATGGAGCGATCGTGTTGGGGGGATTGACCCTTTGCATCATGGGAGCCTGTCTAACTACGTTCATCTTAATTTTTGGCTATGAAGCAGTGAGGCTCGGTATTAAGACTGTGCTGGGATTCTTTTGAGGTGCCAAACTTTTTGAGTCAAACAGTTTGGCACCTCGATGAGTTGGGGCGGGCGGCTGTGCCGCCCGCCCATGGCTGCCCCTGCCTGGATACCTGGCAGAAATGGAGAAAAAGCGGATCTGATTTTCTCCATTGACTTCTACCCCAACGTTTCAAACACCTTAAACATGGGTAAGTACATGGAGAGCAAAATCGAACCGACCATGCCCCCAATCACCACAATCATTAAGGGCTCCAACATACTAGTCATCGCGTGAACAGCCTGTTCCACTTCGTCTTCATAAAAGTCAGCAACCTTCATTAACATCGCGTCTAGTTCCCCCGTTTCTTCTCCAATCATCATCATTTGAATGGCCATATTCGGGAAGACCTTAGAACGATCGATCGCCACGCTAATCATGCCACCACTTTGTACTTCTTCCCGCGAAGCCTCGATCGCGTTGGACACGACTTTGTTGCCTGCGGTATCTCGAACAATTTCTAGGGAGGTTAAAATCGGTACTCCCGCACGGGTTAAAGACCCAAAGGTACGGCAGAAACGAGCCACGGATGTTTTTTGAATCAGATCGCCAAAAATCGGTAGTTTCAGGAAAATGCTATCCATCATTACCCGACCGGCTGGCGTTTTATAGTATTGCTGATAGAAAAACCAGCCGATCATCAAGGCAAAGACTAGGGTTACAGAATATTGAGGGGTGCGTAGAAATTTACTGATCAGCAGCATCGCTTGCGTAAAGGCCGGCAACTCCGTACCAATATCCTCAAAAATATTCGCAAAGGTAGGAATCAAAAATACCGTCATCGCCACAAACACAATCACCGCGATCGATCCCACTGTGACGGGATAACTCATGGCAGACTTAATTTGGTTTTGCAGCCGAGCATCATCTTCGAGGAGTTTGGAGAGACGATTCATCACTTCGTCCAAAACCCCACCGACCTCACCGGCCTGCACCATCGCCACATAAAGATTGTCAAAACACTGGGGAAACTTCCGCATCGATTCCGACATATTATTCCCCTGCTGTACCTCATCACTAATGCTCAACAACGCTTTTTTGAGCTTAGGATTGGTGCATTGATCCCCTAATACCCCCAGGGATCGCACAATGGGCACCCCTGCATTTACCATAACCGCCATTTGTCGGGAAAAGATGGCTTTATCTTTCACCGTCACACTGGCCGTCATTTCACCGATGTCGATTTTACCAAGTTGTTCCCAGTCAAACTCTTTGGATTGGGTGACATCCTGAACCGTCATCCCCTGCGATCGTAGGCTCGATCGAATCTCTGCGGCACTCTCCGCCTTCATCTTTTGCTTTTTAAGATTACCTTGCTGATCTCGAAACTCTGCAATATAAATAGCCATAATGTTCTCCAAGTTTAGAGTACAGATAGGGATCTCGATTGATTGTGGCGAGGGGCAAAGCCGCCGACACAATCCCTACTCCTGCGTAGAGAGGAACCCAGTTTTGGATTTTTCGAGGTGCCCAATAGGGAAGAGGATTTAGGAGAGCGGAAACAGAGGCAACCCAGCGATCGTTTCTGTTCCAGTCTTGTCCAGTATTGTCCAGTATTGTAATGTGGGTATCTTATCGACGATGTGAGCAAAATGCCCATATTTATAGAGATCAAGGCTAGCAACTTAAGGCAGAAGAGTGCGATGCAGAGCGCCGCACTCTTTCATTAAATTTTTTCGCTTCAGTGGAAAGCCGAGATCAAAATTATTAATTGAGCGCGGGGATGAGCAGATTTTGAAACCCACCCATCCGATCGCACTGTCCCTGTCTCTAGCGCCGCACTGCAGCCCCAGCCGTTTGTTGGGGACCAATTAAACGCTGCAACTCATCGGGTTTAGACGTTTTAGACATCGCTGCCTCAAAGGAGATAGTCCCGGACTTATAGAGATCCGCCAAGGCTTTTTCTAAGGTTTGCATACCCAACTTCGCTCCCGTTTGAATCGCAGAATAAATCTGCGCGGTTTTACCCTCCCGAATTAAGTTACTGATCGCAGGAGTAATGACCATAATTTCTTGAGCCATGCACCGTCCAAATTCACCGGGCTTAGGATTGTGCTTGGAAACCAAGGTTTGGCTAAACACCGCCACTAATGAGTTAGACAACTGCACCCGAACCTGGGTTTGTCTTTCTGATGGAAATACGTCAATCATCCGGTCTACAGTCTGGGATGCGGAACTGGTGTGTAGGGTTCCAAAAACCAAGTGTCCGGTTTCTGCTGCAGAAATCGCCAAGTGAATAGTTTCTAAGTCTCGCATTTCGCCCACCAGAATAATATCTGGGTCTTCCCGCAGCGCTGCTTTCAAGGCATTGGCAAAACTCTTGGTATCTTCCCCCAGTTGGCGCTGGTGGATTAAGCTCTTCACGGGCTCATAAACAAACTCAATGGGATCCTCAACCGTCAGAATATGTTCTGCACGGGTTCGATTAATCATGTCGATCATCGCCGCCAAGGTGGTGGTTTTCCCGGATCCGGTGGGCCCCGTCACCAGCACCATCCCCCGGGGTTTTTCCGCCATTTCCTTGACCACATCCGGTAGCCCCAGCTTGTCAAAATTGGGGATTTTGGAACTGAGAGCCCGTAAGCAAGCCGCATAGGTGCCTCGGTCTTTATAAACATTGACCCGAAAACGGGCCAGTCCTCTCACCCCATAGGAGCAATCTAACTCCCAGTTTTGTTCCAGGTTCTTACGCTGATTATTATTCAGCATACTAAAAATGAGCCGCTGGCACTGGTCAGCACTTAAGGGCTCATCGCCAATTGGGGTGAGCTTACCGCTAATTCGAAAAAATGGAGGTAAACCGGCGGAGAGGTGCATATCAGACCCTCCCATCTCTACCATTTGCTCCATTAAATCTTCAATCATTAATTCCATGGGGGCTGCTCCTTATGGGTGGAAATAGAAAATAAGATCTTGAGGATCGAGAATTTTTGTATTGAGGGGGACTTTGCCGTGCCCCAATAAAAAACAATACTTGATTTAATCTTCGTTCCTGAGAGAAATTTTAGGGCGAATTGCGATGCATTCAGATCTCTGGATTAACTGGAACCGGGATCACCCCTAGCCTAGCAACATTAACCCTCTGATCGGTGTTTCATGCCGCAGGCTTCCCTTGATCTGGTTCTTGGGGCAAATTCTAGGGCGCGGCATTAATTTAGTCCAGACCCTTTACGGTATCGACATTCGCCGTGCCCGTCCTAGTTTTATCGGCAGGACTCCAGTACACCCTAGCTAAATCGAGGAGTTGAACAATAGATGCACTCCAACCATTCCTGCTCTTGACCTGCACCACAACAAACACACGTCAAGGAGGTCTTACGTTTTGCTTTAAGCTCTGATTCTAAACCGGTATCGGTAAAGGTCACCCGATCGACCTCCTCAAAGGTCGTTTGTCCCTGACGGACAAGATTTAAGCTATAGGCTAACAAGGTGACCATGCCATCTTCCACCGCCACCTCTTTGAGGCGATCGGTAGTTGCACCTGAGTTAATCGCAACCTGAAGTGCCTCTGTTACCCGCATTACTTCATAAACCCCAACCCGGCCTTTATAACCACTGCCCCCACACTTGCCACAGAGGTTCCCCGATCGTTCCGCCGCTTGTTTTTCCTCCAAAGACAAGACATTGGCCTTATAAATGGTCATCTCCAGATCCTCCGTTGCCGTCAACCCGTACCGAGCCAATTCCTCTCGGGTGGGGTTATAGGCAATGCGGCATTCACTACATACCCTCCGCATCAAACGCTGGGAGCAGACTCCCAGTAAGGCGGCCGACACCATAAACGGCTCCACCCCCATTTCATCTAATCGAGCAATGGAACTGGGGGCATCATTGGCGTGAAGCGTAGTCAACACTAGGTGCCCCGTCAGGGCTGCTTCGATCGCCGTTTTAGCCGTTTCCAGGTCGCGGGTTTCTCCCACGAGGATAATGTCTGGATCTTGACGCATAAAGGCCCGCAAAATTGAGGCAAAGTTCATGCCTTTTTCCCGGATTACCTGAACTTGGTTAATGCCCGGTAATCCATATTCAATAGGATCTTCTGCGGTACTAATATTGACCCCTGGATCATTACGCTCCGCTAACATCGAATACAAACTGGTGGATTTCCCGGATCCGGTGGGGCCCGTCACCAGGATTAAACCAAAAGGTCGGCTCGCCATATCCCGCACCGTACTGAGGGCATCGGGATCACTAATCAGCTTATCCAAACCTAATTGGGTAGAGTCGCTGCTCAAGATCCGCATACAGATCTTTTCACCAAACCGGCTGGGCACCGTATTAACCCGAAAGTCCACTTTTTTCTTGCGGAAAATCTGACGAATCCGGCCATCTTGAGGTAAGCGCCGCTCCGCAATATCCAAGTCTGCCAAAATCTTAAAGCGGGATACCAGGGCGGGAATAATCTTTTTGGGAATCGCGGGAAAAGCTTGTTGTAATACCCCATCCTTACGAAAACGAACCCGTAAAGATTCCTCCTGGGGTTCAATATGGATATCCGAAACCCCTTCCGTCAGGGCTTTTACTAAAATTTGGTTGGCTAAGTTTACCACTGGTGCCCCCGCAGCATCCTTGAGGGCATCGCTTAAGTCCATTCCCTCCAAATCATCGGAGGGAGCATCGGATAGATCCTCATCTAGATCCGCCAGCATGTTTTCCATGCTCACTTCCAAGGCCGCATTTTCCTTTGCAGCGGCGGCGGCCGCTTCCGCGATCGCCTGTTCTTGCTGCCGGGCTACCTGCTGATCTAAATAATCGGCAATGAGACGTTCATAATCTTCTGGAGCAATAACCAAACGCTGAGCCGTCAGTTGCTTGGGGCGTAAAATGCGGTTCAGGTCATCCTGGGCATCCAGGTTGTCCGGATCCACCATCGCCACTAACAGAGAAGGCGGATCCGTCTCTTGATAAACGAGGGGAACCAGACGATGGCGACGACAAATATCAATGGGCACATACTGATCAATGAGGTCGGAGATTTGTCCGGTAGGCTGCTCATCCAGCTCGGGATCAAGGGACTCAACGCCAAAAATAACCTTCAGTTCAAACAATTGTTGGCGTTTATACTGGCGCAGTAAGTCGGGGGGGAGATCCTGCCCCGTCAAGTCGCGAATGACCTGAGGCAGGGGTCTCCCTGACTGACGACTTTGGATTAGAGCTTGCTGCATTTGGTTACCATCCACGTAACCCGCCTGGATGAGCTTATTGCCAAAGGGGGAAAAATTGTTCCGAACAACTAAGGCTCGCCGCTGAGAAGAAGAACTCGTCATAGGAACTCAAAAGTAACTTTGCTAGAACTGAAGGTTGGATAGAATACGGGGGGTAGAACTTTTGCTTAAGGACTTTTTTAAGGTGATGTCGTGGAGCACGGAGAGTTCACAACACAATTAATAGTGATCCTAGCTTACGTTATAAGCCAAAACTTGAGAATACGGTGTAGTCTAACATTGGAAGATCCGTCAAGACGGGTTTTTCCTAATCCCTGCTTCCCTGATCAATCTCTGGGTATTCCCTTAAGTGTCATGACAGTGTTCGGTGCCGTGACGGTGTAAGAGGGGGCTTACGCCGGTGCTCCTGCGTCAATTTTTTCCCGTTCACCGGCAAAGGAGCCTTACCAGGGCTTGTCAAATGAGGAAATATCCCTAAAGTGTATGGTAACCGATGGTACTATAATCTATCAGTATTATTGGCTTCCCAGGTCAATAAGGAGCAAATTAATCTGTAAAGTAGGGGCTCTGCAGGTTTACTCTTGGATCTTAAGTGGAGTTCTGCAATGCTTCCTATGCTCAATGGTTTAGCCTTTTTCAGGAATCTGACAATGATTGATGAGCAAAACAATAAAGAGGAATCAGTGCCCGTATCATCAGAGCTTCAGGGAGATTCTCCAGCGGAACAGTCGCCAGCAGCGGCCCCACAGTCTCCTGAAAATCAAGATCTTGAGTCTTTGACGACCCCCACGTCTGAAAGCGATCCGCAACCCGAAGAGGAACCGGAGCAAACCCCTCATTTTTTTGATGAGCTGGAATTAGAATCGGAGTCAGGTATCGATATTCAAGCCAGCTTGTCCGCAGAAATAGAGGCCTTACAGCACAATTTGGAGGCTCTCCAGTCCCAGCTTGAGCAAAGCAACGAGCAGTATAAGCGTATGGCGGCGGATTTTGAGAATTTCCGCAAGCGGACTGACCGGGACAAAGAAGATCTGAGCCAACAGGTTCGTGCCTCCACGATTCTGGAGCTTTTGCCCGTGTTGGACACCTTTAGCCGGGCCAAAGAACAACTCAGTCCTGAAAACGAAGAAGCTCAAAAAGTTCACAATAGCTATCAAGGAGTCTTTAAGCAGTTCATGGAATGTTTAAGGCGGGTCTCGGTGGTGCCCATGGACTGTGAAGGTCAAGAATTTGATCCGTCTTTCCATAACGCCATTATGCGAGAGCCAACCGATCAATATCCAGAGGGCATTATTATCCAAGAGTTTCAAGCGGGCTATATGTTAGGGGATAAAGTGCTACGTCATGCCATGGTTAAGGTAGCCGCCGCACTGGAGACGGTAGAGGAGGAGGGAGATAGTGCGTGATGGATGGACAAAGTTGTTACGAACTCAACGGGGTTTCTTCAGGAATATGAGGGAATCATGCTGTATCTTCACTTAAGAGCAGAATTTAGGGTCATTTTAAGTGAGGGTTTAGGCCAGTTCAAACAACTGTTTTGCTGGAGTCCTCGATTCGATCGCTGATTTTATTCGCTAGGATTAGGTCGGCAATCCTTCCTCAAATACGGCAATGGTGAAAGACTATGGGAAAAGTTATAGGGATTGATCTAGGAACAACGAACAGTTGTGTTGCCGTGCTAGAAGGCGGCAAGCCGATCGTTATTCCCAATGCGGAAGGTGGTCGTACAACCCCTAGTATTGTGGGTTTTGGCAAATCTGGGGATCGGTTGGTGGGACAATTAGCAAAGCGCCAAGCCGTCACCAATGCTGAAAACACGGTGTATAGCATTAAGCGTTTTATTGGACGGCGCTGGGACGATACCACAGACGAGCGGGCCCGGGTTCCCTATAACTGTCAAACCGGGCGCGATTCAACGGTGGAAGTTGAAATTCGAGGCAAGGCTTATACCCCCCAAGAGATTTCTGCCATGGTCTTGCAAAAATTAAAGCAAGATGCGGAGGCCTTTCTCGGGGAATCGGTTGATCAGGCGGTGATTACCGTGCCGGCCTATTTTACCGATGCCCAGCGCCAAGCCACGAAGGATGCGGGAACGATCGCAGGTCTAGAAGTTTTACGGATTATTAATGAACCCACCGCTGCTGCCCTCTCCTATGGTCTAGAAAAGCAAAATGAAGATCAACGGATTTTGGTCTTTGATTTAGGCGGCGGTACCTTTGATGTGTCCGTCTTACAACTGGGGGATGGCGTTTTTGAGGTTCAGGCCACCTCTGGGAATAACCATTTGGGGGGGGATGATTTTGACAGTGTGCTGGTGCAATGGATGTTAGAAACATTTAATGCCCAAGAGCATATTGATCTGTCCTCCGATAAAATGGCGCTGCAGCGTTTGAAAGAAGCCGCTGAGAAAGCCAAGATTGAGTTATCCGGAACCCAAAGCACCATTATCAACCTCCCCTTTATTACCGCTGATGCGACGGGGCCCAAGCACTTGGAGATGGAACTGAGTCGGTCAAAGTTTGAAGAACTGAGTAGCGATTTAGTCACCAGAACCGTTGAACCAGTCAAACAGTCCCTCAAAGATGCGGATTTGTCCCCCGATGATATCGATCGCATTATCTTGGTGGGGGGCTCAACCCGGATCCCCGCAGTACAGGCTGCCATTACTGAATTTTTTAAGGGGCGGGTTCCCGATCGTTCCGTCAACCCTGACGAAGCCGTTGCCTTAGGAGCCGCGATTCAAGCGGGTGTCTTAGGGGGAGAAGTCAAGGATCTTTTATTGTTAGATGTCATTCCCCTTTCCTTTGGCATTGAAACCCTAGGGGGCGTTTTTACCAAGATTATCGATCGCAATACCACCATTCCCACCAGCAAGTCCCAAATTTTTTCCACCGCTACGGATGGACAAGTCTCCGTAGAAATCCATGTCCTCCAAGGGGAACGGGCCATGGTTCAGGACAACAAAAGTTTAGGCAAGTTTCAGTTAACCGGGATTCCCGCTGCTCCCCGGGGAGTGCCCCAAATTGAAGTCTCCTTTGACATTGATGCCAATGGGATTCTCAATGTCTCTGCTCAGGATCTGGGAACCGGTCGGGAACAAAGTATTCGCATTAGCAATACCGGTGGTCTCAGTCCGATGGAAGTGGATCGGATGCGCCAAGAAGCGAAACTCTTTGCAGAGGAAGATCAACTCCGCATCCGGCTTGTGGAGATTAAAAATCAGGCCGATGGACTCATTTATAGCTACGAGTCAACCCTGGAAGAGAATGGCAGCGTCTTGGCTGAATCCGTTAAGGCAGAAGCCGATCGTCGCTGTCTCCAGCTTAAAACCTTAATGAATGCGACCGGTACCACGGTCGAAGGGTTACAAGGTGCTTTAGACTCATTCCAGGAAATCCTCTTTGAAATCGGATCCTCGGTTTATGGCAAGTCTGGAAGCGGAACCAGTCCTCAACCGGATCTGGGAGTGAGCGGTCTTGACGGAGGACAGGTCTTTGAGGAAGATGCCACTGTTACCGCTGACTATGAAGCCGTAGAATAAGGAGATGTGGTATGCGACCTTGAGCAGAGATCGTTCCCGCTCCATTAATCTTGTCCTGAAAAGGTAGGATTTCCGAACCTTTCTTCGACAATATTCTGCGTTAATCTTTAATGTGGATATAACGAACCCGTTGCCCTTCCAAGACTTTAATTAAATATCATCTATGGCTCGTGACTATTATGAAATTCTAGGCGTTCAGCGGGACGCAGATAAGGAAGATATTAAGCGGGCTTACCGTCGCCTAGCTCGGAAGTATCATCCTGACGTAAACCGAGAAGCTGGGGCCGAAGAAACCTTTAAGGAAATTAATCGTGCCTATGAGGTTCTATCGGAGCCGGAAACCCGTGCCCGTTACGATCGCTTTGGAGAGGCCGGGGTTTCCGGAGCTGGTGCCGCCGGTTACCAGGATATGGGGGACATGGGGGGCTTCGCCGATATTTTTGAAAGCTTCTTCAGTGGCTTCGGCAGCCCCAGTACCTCTGCGCGGCGACGCGGCCCGACCCGAGGGGATGATTTACGCCTCGACTTTAAGCTGGAATTTCGGGAGGCAATCTTTGGGGGCGAGAAAGAAATTCGTATTAATCACTTAGAAACCTGCAAAACCTGTGATGGTAGCGGGGCAAAACCAGGGACTCGTCCCCAGACCTGTTCGACCTGTGGTGGCGCTGGACAAGTGCGGCGAGCTACTCGCACGCCGTTTGGCAGTTTTACCCAGGTTTCCAGTTGTCCCACCTGTGCCGGAACGGGTCAGGTGATTGAAGACAAATGTGATGATTGCGGCGGATCTGGCCATAAACAAGTCAAAAAGAAATTAAAAATCACGATTCCCGCCGGGGTAGACAGCGGGACGCGGCTGCGAGTCTCGGGCGAAGGGGATGCCGGTCAGCGCGGGGGACCTGCCGGAGATCTCTATGTTTATCTCTTTGTCAATGAAGACGCTGAATTTCAACGGGAGGGAATCAATCTCCTCTCCCAAATCCGCATTAGCTACCTTCAAGCGATCTTGGGCTGCCAAATTGCTGTACCGACGGTTGATGGTTCTGAGGAGTTGTCCATTCCAGCCGGAGTTCAGCCCGGAACAACCTTAACTTTAGAGAGCAAAGGCGTTCCCCGATTAGGCAATCCAGTGAGCCGAGGGGATCATTTGATTACGGTACAGGTGGAAATTCCCCAACGGGTTACACCGGAAGAACGCAAGCTGTTAGAAGACTTAGCGAACATTCGAGGCGATCAAGTGGGGAAGGGAAAAGAAGGCTTTTTGGGTAGCATTTTCGGAGGGCATCGTTGATGTCTGGGGAGTCTGCCGTTCCGGTTCTGGACTTAAGGGGGACTCCCTGCCCCATCAACTTTATCCGCACCAAATTAAAATTAGCTCAAATGCCTCCTGGTGCTTTGTTAGAGGTTTGGCTCGATCCCGGCGAACCGATCGAGCAAGTGCCGGATAGTCTGGTCATGGAAGGCTATAAAATTGATGCTCTCGTAGAAACTTCGGGATTTTATACCTTGACGGTGCGCCAGAGTTTGACGGGGCAAAACGGACAGGATGGTTCCTGTTGCGATGGCTGACGCTTCAGATCATGCTGACAGGGTAAAATCACCTTGGGTGGGGACGGTGGTCGCAACCCAGGCGAATTATTATCGGGTGCGCTTAGATCAACCAGTTCCTTCAACTCTCTTGGATCTTCCCCCCCAGCAGGAGTGGCTTTGTATCCGGAGATCTCGCCTCAAAAAAATTGGGCAACGGGTGATGGTGGGCGATCGGGTGCGCTTAGAAGAACCCGACTGGCAAGGGCAACGGGCTGCGATCGTTGAGGTCTTGGAGCGACAATCGGAAATGGATCGTCCCCCTGTGGCGAATGTCAATCAAATTCTCCTCATGTTTGCCCTTGCGGAACCCGATCTGGATCCCCACTTACTGACTCGCTTTTTGGTTAAGGCCGAATCCCTGCAGCTTTCCCTGTGCCTGGGGTTGAGTAAAAGTGATTTAGTCTCAGAGACGGTGCGAGCCTATTGGCGCGATCGTTTAAACCATTGGGGCTATCATCCCATTCTCTTCAGTGTGACCCAAGCCGATGGACTGGAAACCTTACGGCCTTATTTGCAAGATCAAACGACCGTCATTTGTGGTCCCTCGGGGGTGGGCAAATCGAGCTTAATTAATGCCTTCATTCCTGATTTAGATCTCCGAGTGGGCCGAGTGTCTGGAAAGTTGGGCAAAGGTCGCCATACCACCCGACACGTTGAACTCTTTGAATTAGCGGGAGGTGGCATTCTGGCGGATAGCCCTGGTTTTAATCAACCGGAGCTAAGCTGTAGTCCCATCGAACTCGGGCAATGCTTTCCTGAAATTCGGGCATTGCAGACCGGGGGCACCTGTCAATTTAATGACTGTTTACATGGTGAAGAACCCGGATGTGCGGTACGGGGGGACTGGGAACGGTATCCTGACTACTTAAACCTCTTAGCGGAAACCCAAATTTGGCAGCAACAGCAAGAACACTCTCGGGGGGCAGAAGCCAAAGTCAAACGTAAGTTTAAAGGGGATGGTTCGATCACCTATGAACCCCGATTAGCACAAAAAAAATATCGCCAGACCTCACGACGATCGCAACATCAAGCTTTAGAGTCTCTCACAAGCTCAAATCAATTTGAAGAACTGGGCAGTCCTGAGGAGGGATGATTAATCTTCAGAGTCCCAAAAGTTGGCAACAGCATACGCCAATACAACTGCCGGGGTTGCCCAAGGGGACAGGTAGACCGCTAAGATCCCGCAAGCAATCGCCAAGAAAACGAGTCCGAAGGGAGCAGAGGTGGATTCAGCCGCTGACCGCTGGAAAAAAAACAGGAAAATTGTACCGCTGCCGAGTAAGCCCAGACAGAAGTGTAGCCAGAAGGTGATCATTTTTATGGGATAAATGCGTGATGGGAATTGCACTGGGCCGTTATACTCACTAGGGTGGCATAACTTCCATTTTTTACTGTATGAAAATTTCCTTAGAGCAGCCTAGCACTGACGATATGCGGATTGAACTCGTTCCGCTCATTGATGTTATTTTTTGTATTCTCATTTTCTTTATTCTCGCTGCTCTCCAACTGACTCGCCAACAAGCGATCGGGGTCGATTTACCCAGTGCTGGCACCTCTACGCTGCAAAGCCAGCAAGCCCTGTTAGTGACGGTTGATGCTCTCGGTAAGACCTATGTGGACAACTCAGAAGTTTCAGAATCTCAGTTGTATTTAATTTTGGAGGGATATCGTCGTACCAATCCCGTTGGTATCATGTTGCTCTATGCCGATCGTAACGCCATTTACAATGATGTCATCAATATTTTGGATCTGATGCGTTCCGTTGGCGGGAATCGAGTTGCCCTCGCCACCTTGCCCCCCAATCTAAAATCAGAACTATCTCCTAATCCAGTGGTGCCTCTCCAGCCCTTTGAGCCTAGCGTTGAGCCGCTGCAACAATTTCCTTTGCTACCCGATCCGAACGCCTTTCCTAGTCTGGGCCCGGAATTGCCTGAGAACCCTAATGCCGTCCCAGAAAACTAGAACTCATCCGTTACTGCTGTGCCAGTTGTTTACCCCCCTGAATGTCTCCGACATATTGACTGAAGCGGTTAAAATTTGCTGCTTGATAGGGGAAGCCGTTCCCAGTTTGCCTGCACCCCAATGAGAGTTACCCCAGCTTAGAGTGTTTTGCTCCATGCGGTCAGAATGACTTGATGGCCTGCCTTGCCCCTATGGTACGATCGGACAGCGATGTCATTCTCCGGAGCCTATGAGCAATATCGATCGTTTGCATCGGGCCCAGCGTTTTTTTGAGCGTTTGGCAATCAACGTAGAGGAATGGCAAAATCCTTCCCATGAACATTTGCCCTTAACTCATTTCTTAATTGCGGTGAGCATTGTCCTGCACGGGGTAATGGTCATTGATGGAGAAGTTCACTGGACAGAAGAGCAATTAATCCAGCAGATTTTAGGAGAATTTTGGGAATCTAATGGGGTCTTAGAGCAGACAATATCCAAATTCTTAGAGGATATTAATCTTCACAAACTGTATCTGAATCCTGTCATCTTAGAGCACTTAAGCGGGACGCTTGTAGACGAAGAAAAATGTTTAATTCTAGCTCTGGGCTGCTCCCTTTCTGTAATTGATGGCTATATTGATCCCCGTGAAAATCTTTATCTACAAAATCTAGCCCAGCGCCTGAATATTTCCCTCAGGGTTTTTGACCTCATTCAGTCTGTCTTTGAGGCCCCTGATACGATCGATGCTCAGCGGGCTGCTCAGTTAAAACAAGTCTTATCTCCAGATATTCTTGCCGAAACGGCTCCTCCACTGCAGAAAATAGCCCTAGATATTTTAAAAACGTTTGATTACATTGAACAGGACGCTGGATAAACTTTGGGGCATCTCGATTAATTGTCTTGGGCAGCCGCAGGATATACCTGCGTCTAGGAACTGTCATCAGTTAGCGATAAAATCCTATGCCGCGCTTATTTCAGCTCTTCGCTGTAAAACTAGGGGCTGCTAATGTCGATACCGTCAAGGTACTGTACTGTACTGTACTGAATCTTGAGAAATTTCTGGTCTGGGGGAAAGCGTGCTCTGATTCCCTGTGCTGATAGTGCTTTATAGTGTTCTAGTCCTGTGTCCCGTCTCTCCTGTCTGGTCTTACTTGTCCCGAAGTGTCGTGATCGCTTGAGCCCCTAGACCGATAAGCTTAATTATGTTTATCTTGACCTGTACAGCAGTCCTAAATCATTTGTAAGGACTAGACTGCTGAAACCCTGGTGCCTGGTGTGGTGTGCGCCCCGGGGGCGCCCACC
>JBEAPM010000177.1:0-3947 GCA_041164445.1 Cyanobacteriota bacterium | reverse complement strand
AACAGTAATCTTCTACGTCAACGCCGGGAAGGTTCAGAATTTCAGTTAGGATGGGTTTGGAAGTTAGCATAAAACAAAATGTGATTAAAGATACAGAAGCATATTATACCCTAATGAGCCGGGAAAATGCACCATGGCAGCGGTTGTGCTAACGGTTAACAAAACAACTCCGGCTAATGTTGCCTTCAAGCTTAATCTTGAAGAAAACATAGAAAGGACTTTTGTACGAATTGAATTGTCTTCAGAGACAGACATAAATTTAATCAATTAGTTGTAAGAACTAAGCTGCTGGAAACATTTGGAGACAAGCATCCTGAGTCACCCATCCCATAACCCAGTTAGGGGCTAGCAATTTAATGGACGAGTGTGGCAATCCCCGCTGCACTCGTCCATTAAATCTTCTTTTCGCTTTCAGCCCAGTTCGGCTTATTAGGCAAGAGGCTAAGAATGAATACAGCGGCCCGCAGGACTCCCCCGGATCATCAAGAGAAGGCCAGAACTCAACATCCCGATTCTCTTGGTGGTTTTGGGAAAGTACAAAGTGGGCTTTGAAGCATAACCTTAACATTTGTTGTGATTGGCTATTGCTCTGAATTCTGGGGACTCTAGGAATCATCATACAAAAATGTATCTCAGATAACACTTTCAGAGGGATTCTTTGTGAAAGCCTTGACTGTAAAAGGAGTTTAGCAGCAAATAAGCACAACTTATCGGCTTTATTCCCAGGTGGCTGTCTTTTCTTTGCCGTTTATTAAGAGTACCCTTCAAAGAGACCTTTAACCTCCTCTCTCCTTCCTTGAACTTATGGCACGCCGTTTGCTCCGATTTTATCTCACCAATATTTCAGCAGGGCTGGTTGCAGGACTGGTCACCCTCACCTACAGCATTTCCTATGCCGCTTTAATTTTTTCAGGGGACTTAGCGGACTATTTGTCCGTTGGGGTCAGCAGCGCTTTGATTGGGGCGATTATTTTAGGGATCATAGTGGCCGTCAGTAGTTCCCTGCCTTTTGTGGTGGCTGGGCCTGATGGAAATGCGGCAGCCTTATTGGCCTTGATGGCTAGCGGCGTTGCTAAATCGTTGAGGGAGGTCGGTCACGGAGACAAGATTCCCTCGACAGTCTGGGCAGTAATCGCTCTCAGTACGGTGTTAACGGGTCTATTGCTGTTTTTGATGGGACGGCTCAAGCTAGGACGTTTTATTCGATTTATTCCCTACCCAGTTTTAGGGGGATTTTTGGCAGGGGTTGGGCTGTTATTAACCCAAGGGTCCTTCACGGTAATGACGGAAGTGCCGCTGACCTTTAAGAATTTCCCGTTACTCCTGAGTCTAGACAAACTTTGGCTCTGGCTTCCAGGGTTACTCTTAGCGAGTGTTTTAATCTTTGTTTTGCCCCGATATAAGCAATTTTGGGTGTTGCCGAGTTGCTTGATTGGAAGTATGCTCCTCATTCACTTCGTCTTACGATTGTCTGGTGTTGATATTAATACTGCAATAGATAGGGGATGGCTTTTTGAGACGTTTCCTCGCATCAATCCAATGCGTCCCTGGCAAAATCTGTTATGGCAGGAAATTGATTGGTCTAGTTTGACTGAGCAAATAGGTAATCTCTTTACCTTATTTGCTGTTGTGGCCATTACCATTTTACTCTGCGCCACTAGTTTAGAAATGGCAACGGATCAGGATATGGATCTGGATCAGGAATTGTGCGCTGCTGGTTTAGCCAATACGATCGCAGGGTGTTTTGGTGGCATGGTGGGGCATCTATCCGTGAGCCGTAGTCTCTTAAATCGGGCGGCCGGTGCCAATCATCCGCTAGCCGGAATTGTGGCAGGTTGCTTTTGTGGTGTGATGGCCTTATTTGGCAATCAGCTTTTATTGTATTTACCCCGTGCAGTTTTAGGAGGGCTATTACTGTACCTCGGTCTAAGTCTGTTAGTGGAGTGGCTCTATGAAGCCTGGTTTAAGCTTTCTCATTTAGACTATGCCCTCATTGTGACCATCCTCCTTGTGGGTGCGAGATTTGGCTTTTTACAGGGGGTGGGATTCGGCTTAATCATTGCTTGTTTGATGTTTGCCATAACTTACAGCAGACTACGCATCATTCGCAATACCTTGACGGGGCTAACCTATCAAAGCAAATTTAAACGATCGTTACATGAGCAACAGCGTTTACAAAAACAAGGTCATGAACTTTGGATCTGTTTATTGCAAGGGTATCTTTTTTTTGGAACCGCTTACAGTCTTTTGCTTCGTATTCGTCAACGGCTTAGAGATTCAACTCAGCCTAAAATTCGTTTTCTAATTTTGGATTTCCGTTTAGTAACAGGACTAGATTCTTCTGCTGTCAATAGTTTTATCAAGCTCAAAAATATTGCAATGTCTCAAGGTTTATTTATACTTTTTACCGATTTAACGCCGACAATGCAGAAACGGCTTCGTAGTAGTCAAAATATCATTTCAACAGAAGATAAAACCTGCCAAATTTTTTCTGACCTCGATCGTGGAGTGGAGTGGTGTGAGGCTCAGATTTTAGAAGAATCTCAATTACGCAGAAGGCGTTTTATGCCCATGGCAATTCAGCTAGAAGATTTTTTTTCAGATACCAGTTATGTAAGACCTTTTTTAAAGTATCTAGAGCGATGCAAATTAACAGAAGGAGAAGTATTGTTCTCGCAGGGAGAGCCAGCAGATGCAATTTATTTTTTAGAGTCTGGACAAGTTTCCTTATTTTTATTCCAGGAGGATGGTCAAAGTACCCGATTGCAAACGAGTAGTGCGGGAACTGTGTTAGGTGAGGTGGGGTTATACCGCAAATCTTCCCATACTGCTGCAGGAATTGCAGACCAGCCCAGTCGATTATATAAACTATCCAAAGAAGCATTAAACAAAATGCAGACTGAAGCACCTAATTTAGCAGCAGCCTTCCATGAGAGTATTGCGCGTCTTTTAGCCGACCAAGTCGTGCAAGCAACTGCAGGGGTGGAAAATCTTTTGACATGATGCCCTTATCTAGGCAAGATAAAGTTATCTGCATTTACACTTATTAAGTATTTATGAATCTTCAAACTGTCGATATTGGATCCCACACTCTACAACTACACCAAGATCCAGGCGTTTGGTCTCCCTACAGCGCAGTCGAAATGCTCACAGTGCTCACGACCCAGGGCAAACTGCAAAATCTGGAAAATGCTCATGTTCTTGACTTTGGCACTGGTTCTGGCATTGTCGGTATTTTTTGCGGGCTGATGGGGGCGGCATCTGTTACCCTCAGTGATTATTGTGAAAAAGCAGTGACAATCGCAGAGAAAAACGCAAAACTCAATGGGCTGAACCATGTAAAAGCTATCCAAGGCGATCGCAACGACTATGATTTAATTATTAGCAATCCCCCGGTACAACCCTGGTTGTATACTGATGTGATCGATCAAGTCCATCGATCGAGAGTGGAAGCCTGGAATGAGGCTGGATCAGATGGTCGATTAGTTTTAGATAGTTTACTGAAAGACGCAAGAAATTATTTAAAAAGGGGAGGACGCTTAATTACCTCTTCGTCCTCTCGGCATGGGCACCGTAAAACCCAACATCTTTTGGATACATACTGGAGCGGAAAATGGCAGGAGGTGTATGCCGCTGAACATCCAATCCTACCTGCTTATCATGGTCCCTACCTGCCCAGTTGGCAATCTATGCAAGTTCAAGATTTGGATTTTCGAGTCTACCAAAAAGATCAATACGATCGTTGCTACGCTTACCAAGAAGTTGGAGAAAAAAGCCTTCTGTTGATTGAGCAAGATCAGCAGGTAGTGCGGTGGCAAAGCATTGATAATCAGTGGTTTGCTGTGGATGATCAAGATCAGAAAATAAGTCCCCAGCCGCAAACTGCTCCAAATATAGATCAACTGATTTCCGATCGAGATTGGCTGTATCAGTACTATCTCCTCGAA
>JBEAPM010000176.1:0-2836 GCA_041164445.1 Cyanobacteriota bacterium | reverse complement strand
ATTCTGCGCCACTGCAAGTGTTATAACCCCTCCAACACTGATCTACCGCCTCAGACCTTACCGATCATGGATGTGGGGATTTGGGGCCAAACGATCGCTCGTATTGCTCCCCATTTAGAAGGAGATGCCCATCAAGAGGTGGATTTACAAGGGAAGTTCCTGAGTCCAGCGTTTGTGGAATCTCACATTCACTTAGACTCTGCCCTGACTGCGGGAGAACCCCGCTGGAATGCCAGTGGTACGCTCTTTGAAGGAATTGAGATTTGGCGGGAGCGCAAGGCCGCATTAACGATCGTAGAGGTGAGGGATCGGGCCCTGCAAACCCTGCAGCAACAGGCAGCCCTGGGCGTGTTGTTTGTGCGAACTCATGTGGATGTGAGTGATCCTAAGCTCACGGCACTGAAGGCACTGCTGGAAGTACGGGACACCGTTCGCCGTTGGCTGACGCTGCAAATTGTGGCTTTTCCCCAGGATGGGGTCTACGGTAGCCCCGGACAAATTGCTCAGTTAGAAGAAAGTCTCAAACTCGGAGTGGATGCGGTGGGGGGCATTCCCCATTATGAGTTGACCCGTGAGGATGGTGTGCGCTCACTGGAGTTCATTTTTGACCTGGCAGAACGATACGATCGCTTAATTGATGTTCACTGCGATGAAATTGACGACGATCAGTCTCGCTTTTTGGAAGTGGTCTCTGCCCTAGCGGATCGCCGCAGTCTCGGATCCCGCGTGACCGCCAGCCACACAACCGCCTTTGGATCCTATAACAATGCCTATGCCTTAAAACTCATGGGCTTTTTACAGCGATCGGGGATTAATATTGTCTCGAATCCCCTGATTAACATCACACTCCAGGGACGCACCGACACCTATCCCAAACGCCGAGGTTTAACTCGTCTCAAAGAACTCTGGCAGGCTGGAGTCAATGTGAGCTTAGGCCACGACTGCATTCAAGATCCCTGGTATAGCCTGGGAACCGGCAATATGCTGGACGTGGCTTACATGGCAGCCCATGTGGGGCAAATGATGGGAGTGGAGGAACTGCACGTCTGCTACAACATGGTGACCCATCAGGGGGCAAAAACCTTAAATCTTGAAGATTCCTACGGGCTTATGGAAGGAAAACCCGCCAATTTAGTGGTGTTTGAGGCAGAGGATGTGATTGATATTCTCCGCCGCCGTCCAGCGGTGGACATGGTGATTAGTCAGGGCAATATTTTAAGGTAAGTTCGAGATAGTCAGAGGCACCGTAAAGTAAAAGCAGGAGCCAACCCCTTCTTCCGTGTCAACGCCAATGGTTCCCCCCATCAGAGTGACCAAGCGATGGCTGATGGCCAGACCTAAACCGGTACCGCCATAGATTCGGGTGGTGGAAGCATCCACTTGGCTAAAGGGCTGAAATAAGCGATCGAGTTTGTCTGCAGCAATGCCAATTCCGGTATCATGAACACTGATTTTTAAGCCCTGTTCTTCGAGTTGGGCAGACTTTAAGACCATGGGTTCTGCGGTAATGCTAACTTGACCCGCAGCGGTAAATTTCACCGCATTCCCAACGAGATTCAGTAAAATTTGGCGCAGCCGATTCACATCCCCTTCAATAGATTTTGGACAATTTTCGGCAAGCTGATAAGTCATTTCTAGACCCTTTTCTTCTGCACTAATCTTTATAAGGTTTAGGGTATCCTCTATTAACTTATCGACTTCGAGGGGATGAATATCTAGGTCAATGCGCTCGGCTTCAATGCGGGAAAAGTCTAAAATGTCACTAATTAAACTCAGTAAAGACTGACCACTATTATGAATAATGGTTAAAAACTGTTCTTGCTGTGGATCGAGGGGCGTTCCTAACAATACATCGGACATGCCAATAACGGCATTCATGGGAGTCCGAAGCTCATGGCTCATGGTGGCTAAAAATTCACTTTTAGCTTTATTGGCTTGATCGGCAACTCGCTTGGCTTCCGCCATCGCCTGTTCAGCATGTTTCCGCTCGGTGATATCTTCCGCAATCCCCACAATGCGATAGACTTCACCCCGATCGTCCATAATGGGAAAAGCCCGATCGTGAATCCAACGCAATTCTCCGGAAGGGCGCTCAATTTGATATTCTTCATCATAAAGTCCAAGCGCCTGTTGTTGAAATGCACTCATAATTCGGGAACGATCCTGTTCCACAATACTATTGACAAAATCAAGGGGAGTATCATACAAAGCCTGAACCGGTTTCCCCCAAATCTTCTCATAGGCGGGCGAAACATAGAGCATGACTTGTTTATGAGTATCGGTCATCCAAAAAACACTATCAATATGCTCTGCAAATTGCCGGAATCGTTCTTCACTTTCCTGCAGCGCAGCCGTTCGGTTTTGCACTCTTTTTTCCAAGAGATCCTTTGCATCTTCGATCGTATCCAATTGGATTTTTAGGGTTCCCACCATTTCTTTAAAATTGTCGGTAAGTAGGGCCAATTCTCGAACTTTTGTTTTTGGCCAAATTAAAGACGTATGATCCCTAATCCGTGAGGGTACATCAGTACTGACCTTTGCCAATTCTAGTACGGGTTTCGTTAAGCGATAACTAAAGATAGCAACGAGGGGCAGGTCTAAGACCAAGACCATTAAGAGTAAACTTAAACTGCGAATATAGAGTTGTTCTAGACGATCGATGTAAGAATTCGCATCGATATGAACCTGTAATCTCCAGGGCAGACCTTGACCCAGTTCCATGCGTTCGACATATAAAGACTGCCGCCAGGCGGTCATGATTGAACCACTTTTGAGATTCGGCAGCCAGTGGAATCGACTTTCTCCTTGTCTATCAATAATTGTCCCTTCTTCTAGA
>JBEAPM010000175.1:0-3642 GCA_041164445.1 Cyanobacteriota bacterium | reverse complement strand
TGACTCTGTAAACTTAATGGCGTTATTGCCTAGATTGATGAAGATCTGGCTCAGCCGTAGGGAGTCTCCCACTAAAATAGGGGGTAAATTAGCCGCCAAGTGACAGCATAGTCCTAATCCTTTTTCTTCTGCTTTAATGTCGAGAATACTGTTAATGTTTAAAACAACTTCTCGAATAGAAAAGGGGGTTTGCTCTAGCTCTAATTTACCCGCCTCAATTTTTGAAAAATCTAAAGTATCATTAATAATTCCCAGGAGCAACTGACCCGATCGCTTCACCTTTTGGATATAGTTTTTTTGCTGAGGATTTAAATCTGTTTTTAAAGCTAATTCACTCATGCCAATAATGGCATTCATTGGAGTGCGGATCTCATGACTCATGTTGGCCAGAAACTCGCTTTTAGCAAGGGTTGCCGCCTCTGCACTCGCCTTAGCTTGCTCTAAAGCTGCTTGAATTCGTCTAATGTCAGTAATATCAACTAAAGTGACCAGTAATGAATCCTGCATCGTTCGTCCAGAAATAATAAAAGTTTTAACTTCACCATTTTTACAGGTTACTTGATATTCATGAGAGGGAATATCAGTCTGTTCGGCTCTAGCCTTTTCGATCGCCTGAGCCCAGTGATTGATCGCCCACGCTCGATAGAGGGGATCAGGATAGGCCTTCATCCACCACTGTTCTAGGGTAGGAATATCCTCCAATTCATAGCCTAGAACTTCAGTGAATTTCGGGTTAATGAGACGCAAAAGACCTTCGTCCCCAAGATAAACCAGTGGAATATCAACAAAATCAAATAAATCACTCAATTTCTGTTCCGTTTGCTTCCGTTCTGTTATATCAAAGCGAATCGCTAGGTATTGCCTGATCCGTTCCGATTCATTAAAAATGGGAATAATGGACGTATCAACCCAATACAATAGACCTGATTTAGCACGGTTACACACTTCACCACGCCAGAGCTTACCACTGGCAATGGTTCGCCACAGGTCTTGGAAAAATTCCGGTGGATGATGACCCGAGTTCAGGATGCGATGGTTTTGGCCAATGAGTTCCTCTCGGGTATAGCCAGAAATCTCGCAGAACCGATCGTTCACCGTGGTTATCGTTCCCTGAGTATCGGTAGTGGCGACGATCGCTGAAGCATCAATCGCAGACTTAAAAGCGGTTAGCTCTCGCAGTGTAGCTTTGAGTTGGTTCTCTGCGGCTTTTTGAGCACTAATATCGAGGACAACACAAACACAGCGGGTATCCGTGGAAGAAAACATCGCCACGCCAATAATGATGTGTATCCGACTCCCATCCTTACGGTAATACTCTTTTTCAAAAGGAGGCACCATGCCGGTCTCCATGAGGCTCTGCATGACTTGTTGATCCTGCTCAGCATATTCAGGAGGAGTCAGCGTTGCCCAATTGATTTGACCAGTAGCTAAGTCATCACGGTTATATCCGATAATCTGTAGTAAACGATCGTTAGCATCATCAATTTGTCCCGTAAAGTCCGTGAATAACATCCCTACGGTATTCGATTCAAAGACTCGCCGGAAGCGGGCTTCACTAGCCTGTAAATCCAGTTCAGCCTGTTTGCGATCGGTAATGTCTTGGAAGGTGCCCACAATCCCAATGACATCCCCCTTAAGATTACGCAACGGAATTTTATTTGTCTCCGCCCACCCCAAAGAACCATCGGGGTATCTGAGGCATTCTTGAATCCCTAATTTAGCCATACCAGAGGTAATCACCTCCTGATCATCCGCATGGAACTGTGCGACCTGTTCCTGGGTGAAGCAAAGATCATCAGCCGTTTTACCAATGGCCTCTTCTGTTCCAGAAAGACCAAAACTCTGGCAAAACATTTGATTACAACCCAACACTTTACCCTCGCAATCCTTCCAAAAAACATTGAGGGGAAAGCTATCCAAAACCGTTTGCAGAAATTGCTGAGACTCCTTCAATTGATTTTCGGCATGAATCCGATCGCTAATGTCTTCATTCACTCCAATCATCCGGATCGGATTTCCCCGCTCATCCTTTTCGATCAGTCCATGCCCCTCGATCCAGCGAATAGTGCCATCGGGGTGAACCACCCGAAACGTAGGATGAAAGTCCCGTTCTCCCCGTAAAGCAGCCCGCAACTCCGTATTTGCTAATTCAGCATCCTCAGGATGTAAACTATTCTGCCAAAGGGCTACGGTTTCACTCGTGCTGGAAACGGGAATCCCATACAGTTTATACATCTGTTCATCCCAGGTGAGGAGGTTGGCTTGAATATTCCAGTCCCATATCCCGAGATTGGCCGATTGAGTAGCTAAGCGTAAACGATCGCTTAAGTCCTTTAATTGAGTTTCATACTGTACGGTGTCGGTAATGTCCTGCGCCACCCCTTCTATGGCAATTAAATGATCCCCCCTATCCCAAACGGTATGTTCAGTTACACTCAGCACTCGTTCTTTGCCATCCGGCCGCCGCAAACGCATTTCAAATGATGCTTTCTGTCCAGGGTTTTCGATCGTCCATTGGATATGGCGTTGAGCAATCTCTACAAATCCAGGCAACCAATTAATACTTTCAGCCCAAGAAGTCCCTAAAATAGACTCTCTCGGCATTCCTAAAATGTTTTCAGCCCCCGCACTCACATAGGACAAAATGCCATCCAATGGGCTAAGGCTAAAGATAATAAACTTATCGCCAATCTCCTCAACCAATCGTTGAAACTGTTCCTGACTGTGACGTAAAGCAATTTCTGACTGTTTACGGATTGAAATATCTCGGAAAATACCTTGGACGATCGTCTCGCCATTAATATTGAGTAAACCAGAGGTAATTTCCACTGGCTTGACGCTGCCATCTTTGCAGAGAATTACGGTTTCCGTGAGGGGATGACCAAAGCCTTGGCGAATGACTTGATATTCTTCCGGCGGGTGAATCTGCCAAATGGTCAACGCTTTGAGTTCTGCAGCAGAATATCCGAGCAATTCTTCCGCATTGCGATTACAGTCCAGAAAACGCCCCTGAGGATCCGCCAACAAAATTGCATCCACCGCATAATCCAACAAAGCACGATATCGCTGTTCACTGATTCCCGATGCGTGTTCGCGTTCCTCGCCCTTAGCCTGAGCAGGTTCCCCTTCACCTGCTTCACACCAAACTTGGTAAAGGCGATCGCGGCTAATCACCCCCACCAGATGATGTTCTTCATCAACGATCGTGAGGTGGCGGCTATTCTGCTCCCGGAGCAGAGCGATCGTATCGGAAATACTTGTTAACGCTGACTCCCGCAGCAAGGGCATAGTATTTGAAGCAGAACCCGGTAAAGTCGGCAAAACCGCTTGAATGAGGAGTTGATCAAGAGGACATTCAAGAGGGCATTGCTGAGCAACGATCGTCACCACATCCTGTTGGGTCAACAATCCCAGCACTTGGCCATCTTGCAAAACCACCAGCACCTCATGGTGTTTCCCCCCCGTCCCCGCCATCCTCTGGGCCGCTTCCGCTACTGTAGCTGTAGGAGAAATAACCAGCGGCTGGCGGTTTATAAGGAACTGGAACGTGTTCGGCAGGCAAAACATGGTCAAGCTTTCCACTGAAGGCGAAAAGATTTAAAGGAAAAGTGGGGCGCTCCGCGCCGCACACTTCTGCCTTAA
>JBEAPM010000174.1:0-23881 GCA_041164445.1 Cyanobacteriota bacterium | reverse complement strand
GGCATTCTGCAACTCCGGTGGCAGGGAGATGAGTTGATTTTGCGGGGCTTGAGCGGACGGGAATTAATCAATCAGGACTTATCCCAACGCGATCGTCTCTCTACCTCTCCCCTGGATGTACAAAGCTGTGGAACCTGTCGCCATTACCGAGGGCAGCGCTGTTGGAACACCGCCTCACCCCTCAATGGCTTTAAGGTCAGTCCAGAAGGCTTTTGTCCCCAGCATCAGCGTTAACCCAAGCACGCCCAACACAGCAACGATCGGAATACCCTGCTGGTTAGATCTGGTAATCCCCCCATGCCCCATCCAAGACCTCCGGCACCTATCCTAACCTCACTAGTCAAAATGTTCTTTGTCTCAAGATAGAACATGCCCTAAAAAGTATCGCCTAGAGAATTCCAGGAACGCGATTAAGCCTTTTATGTTATAATTTCCTAGCTTTTTGAGGTTAGTTCGTTTTTCGTAAGGCTAATCCGCATTTTTGAGGGCAATCCACCATGACCAACGAGTACGGTGCAGATCAGATTCAAGTCTTAGAAGGGCTAGAGCCAGTTCGGAAGCGCCCTGGAATGTATATTGGCACCACCGGCCCTCGTGGCCTACATCACCTCGTTTACGAAGTGGTGGATAACTCAGTCGATGAAGCCTTGGCTGGTTATTGTTCAAATATTGAAGTTACTTTACATGAAGATGACTCCGTCAGTGTGCAGGATGATGGGCGGGGCATTCCCACGGATATTCATCCCCGCACCGGCAAGTCTGCCCTGGAAACCGTTTTAACCGTGCTCCATGCCGGGGGCAAATTTGGCGGGGGAGGCTACAAAGTCTCTGGAGGATTGCACGGGGTTGGGGTTTCGGTGGTCAACGCCCTCTCAGAATGGGTGGAAGTCAAAGTTTGGAGGGATCAACAGGAATTTCGCCAGCGCTACGAGCGCGGCGTTCCCCTCACAGATTTAGCCGCTAGTCCTATGGCAGGGCATAAAACGGGAACTTTTGTCCAATTTAAGCCCGATTCTCAAATCTTTACGGTAACCACTCAATTTGAGTATCCGGTTGTGGCAGGACGGTTGCGGGAATTAGCCTACCTGAATGGTGGCGTTCGTATTACCTTTACCGATACCCGTTTAGCCCTCCTCAAAAGTGACACTCCCTATTGTGAAACCTTCTTTTATGAAGGGGGGATTAAAGAATATGTTGCCTACATGAATCGGGATAAACAACCTATTCACGATGAAATTGTTTTTGTGCAGGGGGAACGCGACGGGGTTCAGGTCGAGGTTGCTCTACAGTGGTGTGCCGATGCCTTTAGTGAAAATATTTTAGGGTTTGCCAATAATATCAGAACGATCGATGGGGGAACCCATTTAGAAGGCTTAAAAACTGTTTTAACCCGAACCTTTAATACCTTGGCGCGGAAGCGAAACAAACGTAAAGAAAATGAAAGTAATTTAGCCGGGGAAAACATTCGTGAAGGGTTAACCGCCGTAATTTCGGTTAAAGTACCAGACCCAGAGTTTGAGGGACAGACCAAAACCAAATTAGGCAATACTGAAGTGCGAGGGATTGTAGATTCCTTAGTGGGAGAGGTTTTATCGGAGTACTTAGATTTTCATCCCTCGATCGGGGATGCCATTTTAGAAAAGGCTATTCAAGCATTTAATGCAGCGGAAGCGGCTCGACGGGCTCGGGAATTGGTGCGTCGGAAGTCGGTGTTAGAGTCTTCAACTTTGCCTGGAAAACTAGCGGATTGTAGCTCCCGCGATCCGTCAGAATCAGAAATTTTCATCGTGGAAGGCGATAGTGCAGGAGGAAGTGCCAAGCAAGGACGCGATCGTCGTTTCCAAGCTATTTTGCCTTTGCGGGGTAAGATCTTAAATATCGAAAAAACCGATGATGCTAAGATTTACAAAAATACTGAAATTCAAGCCTTAATTACTGCCTTAGGATTGGGCATTAAAGGAGAAGAATTTGAGATAGCCCAACTTCGCTATCATCGTATCGTGATTATGACTGATGCTGATGTTGATGGTGCTCATATTCGCACCTTGTTGCTCACCTTTTTCTATCGCTATCAACGGGCAATGGTGGATCAAGGCTTTGTTTATATTGCTTGCCCGCCGTTATATAAAGTTGAACGGGGACGAAATCATCACTATTGTTATAACGATCGGGAACGGGATCAAATTATTGCCGGGTTTCCTGCCAATGCAAAATATGACATTCAACGCTTTAAGGGGTTAGGGGAAATGATGCCCAAGCAGTTGTGGGATACCACGATGAATCCGGAAACCCGCATGATGAAACGAGTTGAGATTGAAGACGCAGCGGAAGCCGATCGTATTTTTACCATTTTGATGGGCGATCGGGTTGCCCCTCGTCGGGAATTCATTGAAACCTATGGCCCGCAACTCAACTTAATGGACTTAGATATTTAGGTGACCCATTGAAGGCGGCAGAGTGTGGCGTGAAGTGCCGCACTTTGCCATTCAATGGGTTCGCTTTCAGTGGAAAGCTGATATTGAGGGATAGAAGCATCATGGAACCCAGCTTTTGGCTAGAGCGATGGGAAAGCAATAATATTGGTTTCCACAAAAAGACCGCCAACCCACTCCTGGTTGAATATTTTGACGCCCTTACTCTGGCACCAGGAAGCCGTATCTGCCTCCCCTTGTGTGGCAAAACTCGGGATATTGCCTGGCTCCTCTCCCAGGGCTATTCCGTCATCGGCATTGAACTGATTGAAAGGGCGGTGGAACAACTCTTTGATGAACTGGGGGTAAAGCCAACCCGCTCTCAGAGGGGAACTGTCCAGCGCTATCAGTCCCCAGATCTCCCAGATCTTGAGATCTTGACGGGCAATATTTTTGAGGTTTCCCCTGAACGGATGGGTTCGGTTGATGCTGTCTACGATCGCGCCGCTTTGGTTGCTTTACCCCAAGCAATGCGTCAGCAATACACCCAGCATTTAGGGCAACTGACGGGGCACGCTCCCCAGTTACTGCTCACCTACGAGTACGACCAAGATCTGATGGATGGGCCGCCCTTTTCCCTCAGCCCCGAAGAAGTCTATCAGCACTATAGCGATCGTTATGATCTGTCCCTGCTCCTGCGTACCCCGGTCAACGGCGGCTTCAAAGGGATGTATCCCGCAACCGAACAGGTCTGGTTATTAAAGCCTCGGAACCCTTCTGGCTCTTTGGCATAAGGGGGTAAATTTTTCCACTTTAAGCGGGAATCCCTAGCTCGTTAGGGTTCTGAACTGCATTAATGACACGCCCTAGGCAACAATTTTGAATGTTTCAAGGTGCTCCTTAGAAATTCAGGCGACCAACTTAAGCGGCAGAGTGTAGCGCTCAGCCATTAAATTTTTTCGTGGAAAGCCGAAATTCAGCTAAAAATTGAGTGAGAAGCGTTAAGAATTCGATAAGCTATCTGGAATAACTCAACATTAAGCCGTTACCGTCTTCATGAAAATCGATCGTTTTGCTGTTAAATTTCCCATTCAAGCTAGCCCAGAATTTGATCAAGCCAGCTTAATTCCAATCCTGCATGAGTGGATTCGGCTGAAAGCCCTGCCGGGCACCTTGTTGGATGTAGCGGATTACCGCCATGTCCCCAATGGCCCTGGCATCATGCTCATTACCTATGAAACCAACTATGCTTTGGACGAAGGAGACGGACAATTGGGGTTGTATGCCCAACGTAAAGTCGGCAGTGACCGTGCCCCCGCCGATCGCATTACAGATTTAGTCCGATCCACCGCCAAGTTTGGGGACTTATTAGAACAGGATGCCCGTCTCCAGGGACAGCTTCAGTTTCGCGGTCAAGAATTTTTATTTATTGCGAACGATCGTCTCCAGGCCCCCAATAGCAGTGCCGGCTTTGAAACCCTCAAACCAACCTTAGAAGCTGCAACCCGTGAACTATACCCCAACCAAACCGTGACTCTGACTCAAGTCGAGAATGATCCACGGGATCGCCTCACTATTAAGGTTGAGGTGAGCGCGATCGTTCCCCTCAGTCAACTGTGTGCCGCGTAATAAGCATTGGGCGCTCCGCGCCCCCTTGAAGATTTATTTTTCCGCATTCAGCAGAAGGGTACCGCTAGGATTGTGGTGGGAAACTTCACTGCCACAATCCTCATTCGGATCTCAAACTTGGGTCTTGCAAGATCAACCCATTTTCGAGTTTTCAATGTACCCAGAACATTGGCTACCAACTTAAGGTGGCAGAGTGCGGCGCGGAGCGCCGCACTCTGCCATTAAATTTTTTCGCTTTCAGTGGAAAGCCAGAACATTCAACATAGAAGCAGAACTTATCATGCAATCTGAAGTTGAACACAGAGATAAACAGGGTGAGACATCTTTGTACGAAACAGACTACCAACATTGGCTCGATCGTACCATTCTTCAATTACGCACTCAGGATTTTGACCATCTTGATCTCAAAAACTTAATCGAGGAAATGGAGAGCTTGGGCAAAAGTGATAAACGGGCTATTTCTAGCTACCTTATGCGGCTCTGTGAACATCTCCTTAAAATTCAGTATTGGGCATCAGAACGGGAATTCTGTTTTAGGGGATGGGATGTAGAAGTCACTAATTTTCGCTTCAATATTCAGGCTATCCTTAAGGATAGTCCTAGCCTTAGAAATTACCTCAACGAAGTTTTTGTTGCTGAATATCGCAATGCACGGAAGCTGTTTCTCAAAGCCAGTTTATTCAGCCCTGATCAAGTTCCAGAAAGACCCGCTTTTACCTTAATGCAGGCTTTAGATGAAAACTGGCTACCTTGGCAGCCCCAGATTCACATAGACCCAAACTAGAATGTCTTTACAAGTGCGTCCCTGGAATCGAGTGCCTCAAGCGGTCTACAGCTTATCCACGGTGGATAACGATCGCTTGAATATGAATATTTGTACCTATGTTTCTCCCATGACCATGGAGCCCAAACAGTATATGATCGGGCTTTATCACAATACCAAAACCTTTGAAAACCTGAAAAAAAGTGGCGAAGCTCTGCTCCAGATTTTAGGCACTCATCAAACACGCTACATTAATGCACTCGGTAAAAAATCTGGATTAACGATCGATAAAGATCCCTATCTCCGCAAGCGAGTCTTGTTCCCAAAATCTCCTGCCCATCTTGCTTATTTAAAAGATTGCCTGGCTTATGTTCATTTGTCCGTCAAAACCTGGACACCAGAATCTGATCACGATTTAGTTTTTTGTGAAACCTTGAGCTGGAAAAATATTCAAAGCGGTATTCCTCTGACAACAACTTATCTCAAAGAGAAGAAAATTATTCGCTAATGATTGCTTACTTAAATGGGACGATCGCTCGGATTTATACTCAACAAAACCGAGTCTATCTTGATTTAGAAGTCGGTGGCATCGGGTATGAAATTCAGGTTCTGTCCCGCTGGGCTGAAACCCTAGCCGATCGCCTCAGTCAGGAGTGTAAAGTGTTGACGCATCTTCAGGTACGGGAAGATCAATGGCTCCTGTTTGGATTTGCCACCGCAACAGAGCGGGACTTATTTCGGGAATTGATTTCCGTCAGTGGCATCGGAGCCCAAAGTGCCATAGCCTTACTCGATGCCCTAGAACTGAACCTACTGCTCGAAGCGATCGTCTCGGGGAATGTGCGGGTACTGAGCAAAGCACCGGGGATTGGCAAAAAGACCGCAGAGCGCTTGACCCTGGAACTCAAAACTAAACTGAAAGCCTGGACAGCGATCGTGAACTCGGGGGTAGAGGCTAACCTATTGCCCAGTGAAGCCATCCAGGAAGAAGTAGAGCTAACCCTTATCAGCCTTGGCTACACCGACAGAGAAATTTTTCAAGCGTTAGTTGCCGTTGGACGAGACACGGACTTAACCCAAACCGGAGATCCCGATGACTGGTTGCGGGAAACCTTAGCGTGGTTAAGTCAACAAGCATAAATTATTTGGCTTGCCACTGAAAATAAAATAATTTAATGGAAGAGTGCCGCACTCTTCCGTCTTAAGGGGGTAGCCAATTATTTAAGGTTGAGTAGACCTGGGAACTAGGCTAGGGGGGATGTTCGAGGCTCCCTTAATCGAAGTGCTAGTCGCTAAACCACTAAATCATTTAAAAAACTAAGTTATAACTAGGTAACTATAACTCAGTAACTTAGACGAACTCAGTAACTTAGACGGTCTAAACGGGACTGACGAGGCTCGAACTCGCAACTTCCGCCGTGACAGGGCGGTGCTCTAACCAATTGAACTACAGTCCCTTGTTTTTTAGCTTAAACAGAGCTTGATTAAGCGTTTACTATTATTTGCAAAAAGCATTGGCTTTGTCAAGCTATTTTTTGAATGATTTGCAAAAAATCTGGCAATCTTCCCTATTTGCCCTCGCTACCGCAGAAATATAGCGGGCGAATCTCCCTGAAAACATCCCTGAAATTTCTCTCTGTAGAATCGAGGAGAGCCTTGGGCTATGGGATTTTCGTCCCCTCGGAGAACTTCGTTTCTTCAGGGCTTTGTTACGAATTGTTATGGAAATCGGGAAATTCCTGATATTATATCGCCTGAAGATTGTGTGGATTGATTTATCGGATTCAAGAATTAGAATGCGAGTTCTGGTTCTGTCCGTGGTGTTTGAGGAGTACTAATGATAAATTCGGTCGATTTAAGTGGCAGACCGTTTCACTTTATTGGGATAGGTGGAATCGGGATGTCAGCTTTGGCGCAGGTGCTTGCGGGGCGGAACGTGCCAATTTCCGGCTCAGATCTCCGGCTCAATCACATTACCCAACGCTTGGAAAAACTTGGAGCCCACATTTTCGAGGGACAGCTCGCCCAAAATCTAAATTTCTTTCAATTCCAGTCAGAGGAGAACCTTCAGGATGCTACTCCTGCGCCCCTTGACCCGAAAATTCTCCCCCAGGTGATCTGCTCCACCGCAATTTCCACGTCTAATGCGGAATATCGAGCAGCGCTAGACCTAGGATGCCCAATTTTTCATCGATCCGATCTCTTAGCCGCCCTCATTCAAGAGTATCCCCAGAGCATTGCGGTGTCTGGAACCCACGGTAAGACCACCACAAGCGCTCTCCTCAGCCATACCCTCCACACCCTAGGCTTGGATCCCACCGTCATTGTGGGCGGCGAGATTCAATCCCTGGGGACGAATGCTCGTTTAGGCAACAGCACTTATCTGGTGGCAGAAGCGGATGAGTCCGATGGCTCATTGGTCAAGTTTCATCCTCAGATTGGCATTGTCACCAACATTGAGCTAGATCATCCTGACCATTACACTAGCCTAGAGAAAGTCATTGAGACGTTTCAGCAGTTTGGGCAGCAATGCAAAGTGCTGGTGGGTTGTCTGGATTCCCCCTGCATTGCCCAGCATCTTGCCCCAACCCTCACCTATAGCCTCCATCCCGATCGGGGTGCTCATTATTCCGTTGCTCAAGTGGATTACCAAGGTAACGGTACGATCGCTGAAATTCTCGAAAATGGGGCTCCCCTGGGAACCCTCAAGCTACAACTCCTGGGGGCTCATAATCTCAGTAATGCCCTAGCGATCGTTGCCGTAGGCCGTCATCTAGGCTTAGCCTTCTCCGATCTAGCGGCAGCCATGGCCGCTTTTGGCGGCACCAAACGGCGCTTTGAGTATCGAGGCCATGTTCACGATATTCTCTTTGTGGACGATTATGCCCACCATCCCAGTGAAATTGAAGTCACCCTCGCCGCTGCTCGTTTGCAGATTGCAACAAAAACTACGACTTTTCCCGTAAAACCGGCGCGGATAGTAGCTATTTTTCAGCCTCACCGCTATAGTCGCACCCAAGCACTGTTAACCGATTTTGCTCACTCTTTTGGAGATGCTGATGTAGTTGTTCTTTCCGATATTTACGGAGCAGGGGAACCTCGTCCTGAAAACTTTGATGGCAGTCACCTGGCCCATCAAGTTGCTGAGCACCATCCCCAAGTTCAGTATTGTGCATCTTTAGAAGCGGTCAGTGAGTGGCTCTGTACCCACTTACAACCTGGTGATCTGGCTCTGTTTTTAGGAGCGGGTAACTTAAACCAGGTCATTCCGCTGGTGTTACAACAGTTACAAAGCAGGCTCTAGCCCACCCCTGGGTTGATTTTTAGTGTTTTCCGATGTGACCTGTCATGCTGCAAAACTGCGTCGAAAAAAAAGTTCCTCTGAAGCTGACGGCCGTGCCTAACGTCCTTCATACCAATATGTCCTTAGCGCCTTTTACCTCCTTTCGGGTAGGGGGTTCTGCAGAATGGTACGCGGCTCCCCGAAGTGTTGAAGATTTGATCGCTTGCTTTGAATGGGCGAACCTGGAAGAGCTACCCATTACTATGTTGGGGGCTGGCTCCAACCTGCTCATTAGCGATCGGGGTTTATCCGGTTTAATTTTATCCACACGCCACCTTCAGGGGGCTCACTACAATGCAAACACAGGGCAGATCACTGCCCTGGCTGGAGAACCCTTACCCCGTCTTGCCTGGGAAGCCGCACGACAAGGTTTACGGGGGTTAGAGTGGGCTGCTGGAATTCCCGGTACGGTGGGGGGTGCGGTGGTGATGAATGCCGGAGCCCAGGGCAGTTGTACCGCCGATTTCCTGCGTCAAGTTCAGGTGCTTTCTGCCCAGGGATGCCATTGGTTGAATGGTGCCGATCTTCATTACAGTTATCGATCGTCTCTGCTCCAAAAGAAGCAAGCCTTGGCGGTTCAGGCCACTTTTCAACTCACTCCGGGCGGCGATCCCAAAGAGGTGTTAGCCCTGACCCGGCAGAATCTGTCCTACCGTAAGAGCACTCAGCCCTATCATTTACCGAGTTGTGGCAGTGTTTTTCGTAATCCTAATCCCTATAAGGCCGGTTGGTTAATTGAGCAGTCTGGTCTCAAAGGGTATCAAATTGGCAATGCCCAAGTGTCCCAACGTCATGCCAACTTCATTGTCAATTTAGGTGGAGCAACGGCAACGGACATTTTCTACTTAATCCACTATGTTCAAGATTGTATTCGGGCTCAATGGGGCATTGATCTGGAACCAGAGGTTAAAATGCTGGGAGAATTTCCCTCAACGGTTTACTTAGCGGAGCGGGCTGCTAGTTAAAGACTAAACCTAAAACCCTCATTCATGCTTATGATGCTCGGTGCTTTCCAATCTTGCCAACTTCGTTTAGAGGTCAATGCGTCCCGTTTAGCCATCCGGGAGTGTTTAACCCACCCCAGTCAAATTCAGGATTGGATCTTTCCCCAGCAATTAGAACCCGGATTACCCCCAGTCTTAACGACAGGGCTAAGCTACAAAAGTCAGTTTAGTGGGCTTGTCATCACTCATGAAGTGATCACCGTCAATGATGATTGCTTAAAGCTTTTACTGAGCGGTAGCGTTGAGGGGTTTCATTACTGGTATTGGGGGGCTGGCTGGGTGCAGTCCCATCTCGAGGGGGTATCCTTACTGCCCCTGCAGTTAGTGCATAGCTATGCTTTGTTTCAATTACGATCGTTTTTAGAACGTTCCGATGCCTGATGGCGGAAGCTTCGCCGCCCGCCATCAGACCTACGCCGTTTTAAATGCTCCGCACCGCTTCTTTGATGCCTTCCCGTTGGGGGTGTAACGATCGCGGTTGCTGCTGGGTTGCACACAGGCGATTGAGCGCATTCACATACGCTTGGGCTGAGGCCACAATAATGTCGGTGTTCGCGGCATGACCGGAGAAAATCCGATCCTCATGGCGCAGACGAATGGTGACCTCTCCCATGGCATCAATGCCTTCCGTCACGGATTTCACTGAAAATTCAATGAGTTCGTTGGGAAGGGTGATAATGCGGTTAATGGCTCGATAGACGGCATCCACTGGCCCCGTACCGATGGCGGCATCAATTAATTCTGCACCATCTGGGGTGATGAGTTTAACCGTGGCCGTGGGTTGAGAGCGATCGCCACAGGACACCTGCACCAACCCCAAACGATATAGTTCCGGAGCTTGCTGGGTTTCGTCATTCACGATCGCTTCGAGATCCCAATCGCTAATTTCTCGCTTTTTGTCCGCAACGGACTTAAAGCGATCGAAGGCTTTATTTAACTCTGCATCCGCTAGGTCAAATCCCAATTCCTGCAAACGAGTGCGGAACGCATTGCGCCCAGAGAGCTTACCCAAGGTAATCCGGTTGGTGTTGAGACCAATGATCTCGGCATCCATAATTTCGTAGGTGCGCTTATTTTTGAGAACGCCATCTTGGTGAATGCCGGACTCATGGGAAAAGGCATTAGCTCCCACGATCGCTTTGTTGGGCTGAACCGTCATCCCCGTGAGGTTAGAAACTAACCGTGAGGTTTTATAGAGTTCCTGGGTATTAATCTGGGTGAGGGGTGCTTCGGAATCTGCGGGACGACCGAGGAACGGATTAAAGTACTGTCGCCGCACGTAGAGGGCCATCACCAATTCTTCTAAAGCTGCATTGCCCGCCCGTTCCCCAATGCCATTGATGGTACATTCCAGTTGTCGGGCCCCATTTTTCACCGCTTCCAAGAAGTTGGCCACCGCTAAACCCAAGTCATTGTGGCCATGAACCGAAATGATAGCCCGATCGATATTGGGCACATTTTTTTTAATCCCTCGAATCAGGGCACCAAATTCCTCAGGCGTGGTATAGCCTACCGTGTCTGGAATGTTTACGGTGGTAGCCCCCGCATCAATCACCGCCTCCAAGAGCGGGTAGAGAAACTCGGGATCGGCACGACCCGCATCTTCCGGTGAAAATTCCACATCCTCCACCAACGATTTGGCATAGGCCACCATATCGGGCGCGATTTGCAAAACCTCTTGACGGGTCTTTTTCAGTTTGTACTGTAAATGAATGTCTGAAGCCGCAATAAAGGTATGAATGCGGGGCTTTGCGGCGGGCTTAACGGCATCCCCTGCCGCCTTAATATCCTGACGGGTGGCACGGGCCAAGCCACAAATCGTCGGGCCATCTGGAGTCCCCACCGCATCCGCAATTTTTTGCACCGCCTCAAAATCACCCAAGCTGGCAAAGGGGAAACCGGCTTCAATAATGTCTACCCCTAGTCGAGCCAGTTGCCGAGCGATCGTTAGCTTTTCATCCAGATTGAGGCTAGCACCTGGAGATTGTTCACCATCTCGTAGCGTAGTATCAAAAATTAAAACACGATCGGACTGGACTGGGGTGCTCATTGATTGGAACTCCTTTCATTGATAAAGAGCTACACCTACAACAGATTCTGTCTCTTTGTTTTCAGCGTTTGCTTATTCTAGCTTAGAAAAAAGTCTCACAGGTAACACTTTCTCCACTCAGGTATCAGGAGGGCCAGCCGGACACACTGCTGCCTGTCGCTTTTATCATGTACTTTTTTGAGTTTTTATGTCGTTCTGTTGCTAAATGTGCCTCGGTCTGGAAAGTTGTGGGAAGCTAAAAAGAGATACTTAACCTCATACTTACGCAATTTTTACGATTATGAGTACCCCCACTTTTCTCAGAACCCCTGGCTTTGGCTGGAAAAACACGATCGCCTTAGCCTTATCTCTCTGGCTCGGCGGAACCCTCCTCCTGGATCTGGTTGTTATGCCTACGATGTTTGCGTCGGGCATGATGTTGGAACCAGGCTTTGCCAGTGCCGGCTACCTCCTGTTCCATAACTTCAACCGAGTAGAAGTTCTCTTCGCGGCCCTCACCCTCACGGGACTGCTTGCTTGGAACTATTCGGCCCATTTGCACCTCTTAGAGTCCAAAACCACCTTAATCTTTACGGTGTTACTGTTTGTCATTCCCTTCATCTGTTTGTATGGTTTAAGCCCTTGGATTAGTTCGATGAGTCTGTCCTTAGATCTATTTGACGGCGCTCAAATCCCAACAGAAATGTTTCCCTTGCAAGGGTGTTATTGGTTTTTAGAAAGTTTGAAATTAGCCGCTATTGTGGCGATTCTTGGTGTTTGCTATCGCACCACTGCCTAGACTAGAAAATAGGGAGAGGTGCGAAGCACCCCTCCCTATTTTCCTAAAATGCTTACGGTTTGAACAACTGAAGCCTTACCATTGGGCTAAAAATTTAAAATTTAATGGAAGAGTGCGGCGCATAGCGCCGCACTCTTCCGTCTTAAGTGAGTAGCCTGACTATTTCAGCCTTACAATTGGACTTTGTGAACTTTTTGAGACTCATGAACCCGCTTCATTAGACTCAAGGTCAAAATACCATTATTGTAGTCTGCCTTAGCTTCTGTATTAACAATTTCTTGGGGTAAGTTAATGACCCGCTCGAAGCTACCATAGCGGAACTCACTCCGTTTGATTCCTAAGGATTCCGTTTGCGTTTGACTTTTACGTTCTCCGGTCACCCGTACAGATTCCGCTGTAACTTCAACGGTTAAGTCGTCTTTTTCGATTCCAGGTAGTTCTAGACGCACCTCAATCGTATCTTCAGTTTCTGACAGCTCTGCAGCGGGGACAAAACCAACTTCAGGAAGTGGAGACGCTTCATGAAACAGACGATTTAGCTCATCATTTAAGGTACGAAATTCAGTTGCTAAATCAAAGAGTGGACGATACCGAACTAAAGCCATAATTGATGTCCTCCTAGGGTGTCAATTTGTTTTCATGTTTCTAAGATAATCAATTTTTAGAGGGATGAAAGTGAGGTTATACTCCCTCCGGTAGTAGTGTTTTTATCCCGAATCTTTTTATTTCGGTAAACCGAAAGGGGTATCAACTTAAGGCGGAAGAGTGCGGCGCTTCGCGCCGCACTCTTCCATTCAATTTTTTTGCTTTCAGTGGAAAGCCGAGAGAATAAGGATTATCGCAGGTGTCTGTGCGACCTCTCCCTCATCCGGATTCCCCTTAGTGGGAGTTCAAAAGGGGGAAAAAATGCCCTACGGGGCCTTGACCTCGACCGATCGCCAGGGAGTGATGAAGCGCTTGAGTGACGTATTGTTTGGCAGACTCTACTGCGGTTTTGAGGGGAGTTCCCAGTGCTAGATTGGCAACGATCGCGGCGGAGAGGGTGCAACCGGTTCCGTGGGTATGGGGAGTGTTAACACATTCTGTTTCTAAAACTGCCTCGATCTGACCATCCCACCACAGATCCACACCTTTCAGGTGACCAGACAACCCACCGCCTTTAACTAATACTGCGTGACACCCCAACCCTAAAATACGCCGTGCGGCTTGGCGCATATCTTCGAGGTTCTGAATGTCTAGTCCACTCAAAATTTCGGCTTCGTAGCGATTGGGAGTCAGTAATTGAGCCAAGGGCACTAGTCGAGTTTTGCACAAAGCGATCGCCGCATCGTCGATTAATTGAACACCGGCTCGGGAAACCATCACCGGATCTACTACCAAATGAGGTAAAGACCACCGTTCTATTTGCTCAGCCACTGCGGCGATAATGTCTACATTCAATAACATCCCCGTTTTGACCGCCTGCACTCCAATATCCGTGACGATGGACTGAATTTGGGCAACCACAGCCTCTGGGGGAAGCGCATCCACCCGATCGACCCCGCAGGTATTTTGGGCCGTCACGCAGGTTAAAGCGCTGGTACCATGCACCCGATGAAACGCAAAAGTCCGTAAATCAGCTTGAATTCCAGCTCCTCCACCACTATCCGATCCGGCGATCGTCAGGGCAACAGGAATGGACGCTAATGGAGTCATAAAAGTTAGCGATTCGGTCGCCGACGCTGCAGAAAATCAGGAATATCTAAGTTTCCGCCGCGATTGTCGCTGGGCAATGGTGCGGGACGAATGGGAACTGGGGTAGCGGCGGGGCGACTGGGTTGAGGACGAGCGGTGGGAGGGGTTGCCTCTTCCTCACGGGCACCAAGGGCAAAACCAGTGGCAATGACTGTAATGCGAATTTCCCCTTGTAAACGATCGTCTACCACAGCACCAAAAATAATATTGGCTTCTGGATCCACCACTTCATAAATGGTTTCCGCCGCCGCATTCACCTCATGGAGGGTCAGATCACTGCCACCCGTAATATTAAAGACAACGCCTTTAGCCCCTTCAACAGAGGACTCCAGCAGCGGGGAAGAGATGGCGGACATAGCGGCTTCCGCAGCCCGAGACTTGCCCGAAGCAACCCCAATACCCATCATTGCAGAGCCTGCATCTGCCATTACCGCACGAATGTCGGCAAAATCTACATTGACTAAGCCAGGAATCGTAATAATGTCAGAAATCCCCTGAACCCCTTGACGGAGAATGTCATCCGCAACCCGAAAGGCCTCTTGCATGGGGGTTTGTTCAGAAATGACGGAGAGTAGGCGGTTATTGGGAATGACGATCAGGGTATCGACTCGGCTTTGTAGAGCTGCAATGCCTTCTTCTGCTTGGGTGAGACGACGACGACCTTCAAAGGTAAAGGGACGAGTGACAATCCCAACGGTTAAAGCCCCTAATTCCTTCGCGACCTCCGCCACAATGGGAGCAGCACCAGTGCCCGTTCCTCCCCCCATTCCTGCCGTGATAAAGACCAAATCAGAATGCTCTAGCGCTGCGGCAATTTCGTCACGGGATTCTTCTGCTGCCTTTTGACCAATGGCCGGATTTCCACCGGCTCCTAAACCTCGGGTCAACTTTTGACCAATCTGGAGGCGCTTTTGGGCCGAAGCATTCACTAGGGCTTGGGCATCGGTATTCAGGGCCCAAAACTCTACTCCCCCTAGATCGCTGGCAATCATACGATTTACGGCATTGCTGCCCCCACCCCCAACGCCGATGACTTTAATACGAGCTACACTACTCGGGACAATTTTTCCTTCGCGCATATCAGTGTCTGGTCGTGGCAAATCATAGTTAGAGGGTGCAGTCAACCCAGCCTGGGAAAAGGGATCAGAACCGCCACCCAAAGCTACGTAGGAAGGTCTGTCCTCATTGCTGGAATTTCTAATCGTTAAATTTTCGACGTCGCGCTGATGTTCCATGGGGAAGAGTGCGTAAGGTTTAAAATTTGAGGGCTAGAAAAACCCATGTTCAACTATTTCTTACGATTCAGGGAATGTCAAGAAGCACGATAAGGAATTTTACGGATGGCACGGATAGATCAGGATTGGTTCTGACAATGGATCTGACAAGGAAGGAGGCATGACGACTACCTTCAGGGGTTGGGAGATTGAGACGGAGAACTGGGCGGTTGAGCGGTACTTGGGGAAGAGGTTAAATGAAGATAGGGGGTTTCAGGATTACGGAGATCAATATAGTTGATCTCTTCAAACTGGGGGTGTTCTGGTAAGTTGCGCAAGCGATCGAGGGACTGGAGTTGCTGGGCAAAGTTAACCCCATAGGGACCAAAATGAACGCGGCCGAGTTCGGTTTGCAACATCAGGTTACTGGGATCGCGCCAGTCAACTTCCGTAATTTCGATCGGACTTTCGTGTATGATTCGATACAGAGAAGCCCAGTCCCCCTGTACCTCTGGGCGCATTCCGAACACCTTCAGGCTGGGGAGGTCTTCTACGGATTGTAGATTGGTGAATTGTTCTAGCGGAATCCAAAATCCCCGTTCATCCAGCAGGCCCCAGGCATCCTTTGCGGCGGCAGGGTCTGAGGGGGCATTGGGGGCTAGAGCTGCCTGGGCCACGGGTTGCCGTTCCTGCACTTGAACCACAAGGCGAGGCGGCATTACTTCTCGGCTGACTGCTGCATGGGCAATGGGGGCAGAAGATTCCAGCAGATGCACTAAGGTCTGAGGTTCAACGTGTAGTAATGAAAGGGGATAGCGCAATGCCAATAATTCACGAATTGTATCGGGAGACAGGAGTTCTGTGCCTTGAATTTGAACTTGCTCAGGGGTTTTTAGAACCCAAAACCGTAGGGTGAGAGTCCATACCAACCCTCCGGCCATGCTACTGACTACGATCGTTCGCCAGATCGTCCGCAGCACTTTCCACCCCCGTTGCCGACGGAGGTTACGCCGCCGTTCCGCCAGGGTTTCGCGGGAATAACGGGAATAGTCCCTAGAGAAGTTACTCATGGTCATGGATGTACTTAGTACTGAGGCAATCTGCAAAATAAAGTTCTTAGGACTGTGGGCAATAAGGGCTTTCCACTGAAAGCGAGAAAATTTAATGGAAGAGTGCGGCGCTTCGCGCCGCACTCTTCCGCCTTAAGTTGATACCCGTAATAAGTGCCTATTAAGAATCCTTCGGGGCATTGGCGTGATTTGACCATTGATTTTGATCGACTGACCCCCGTCACTCTCAAGTCTGATTGATTGAGGAAGCATCATAGCACTGTTCATGTTTTCTGAAGGATCGTCGCACTCTTCCACTCTTCCACTCTTCCATTAAAGCTTTTCGCTCTTCGTGGAAAGCTATCTGAAGTTCTAAAATGATTGATTCTCAGGGTTTGCATTCGTGACAACCTGTGCTATGGTAGCGCCAAAATTAGACTGGTTTAAATTAACTAGCCAGCTTAAACATCTCAACTGAAGGTGGGAGAGTGCGGCACTCTTCCTGCTAAGTTTTTCCGCTTTAAGCGGAAAGCCCGATGAACTGGCAAAGTTGGCTGGATATGACACTGGAGGTAGTGTGGTAATAAGTCCAGGCGGTCCGGCGATAGACAAAGACACGGATAGCGAGTGGATTGAAACGGAAGGAAGTCGCATCCTGACTTTGGAACACGCCCTTGATCAGGCATTACTGGTGATTGAGGATTTACGATCTAAACTGCAGGTTCAAAATCTTCTAGAGCATCAGTTAGCGGAAACAGAATCCTGTTCCCATATTCAACAAAAAGCGATTTTGAGCTTCAAGCAGCAGTTGAGATTAGAGCAGGATCGGCTTCAACAGTGCAAGACGCTTCAGGATTCCTATGCCCAAACGATCGTTCAAGTCCAAAAAGAGTTAGTCTTGACGGCCCTTAAAAAAGAAGAGTTGGAGCGCCAGGTCGATCATTTGAGTCGCCGTGAGGCTCAACTGCAGCAGCAAGGGTTGGAGATGAAAGAGCAGTGTGAACGACAAGAGAGACGAATTCAGACCTTAGAGACCCAGATGGCCGAGTTACAAGAACAGGTTTTGCATCAAGCTCAACAACTCCATGAGCAGGAGATGGCTACGCAACATTGGAAAGAGCGCTGCCAATCTTTTTATCCCCAATGCCAAGCACTCTTGAATCAACTAGAGCGCAGCGATCGAGGGCAAGGGTTAGAAGGTTTAGAGACTTTGAGGAACTTTCTAGATACCGGGTTGGAAGACGATCGCCTTTCCTAGGCCAGGCGGACTCATCTTAAATTCACCTACCTCACGGGTTAGACCTTAAGCGAAGGGGCGGATCCATCCCAGATCTGGCTCTGTAACCAAGCTCAACCCGGAGGGGGATCGTCCCCCAGAGGATGGATGCTGTGCAGCAGAGTGACTCGGGCGAGAGTGGACTACAGCGGTCTGGTCTAGGGGTTGGGTTAGAGCTTTCCGGTGCTTTAACCGTAGGTGGTAAAAGAGCGAAAGACATAGCCAATAATAATGCCGATGAGCATGGCCCAAACTTGTCCAGAATCCACAAAATGCTTGAAGGATTTCTGAAATTCCGCCACTAAATCCGCATCCGTTGACTGGGCCAGAATCATCCCCTCCTGAGCAATGTGACTGAGGGCATGGTTGGCGGGGTGCAGAACCAGAGCGATCGTATCCACACTGGCAGAAAGGCTATGGGAGAGGGGCATTAAAACGTCAAACATATTCCTATCCTTAAACGTGAAAAGTCGTGAAAAGTGCTCAAAAATCCGCTATCCACTGAAGGCGTGAGGATAACGCGAAGCGTTGTGTCCTGCTGGGGGGGCAAATTTGTGGCTTTCGGTGGAAAGCCCAAAACTCCGTTGATCCTCAACTCAAGTGGGAAACTAGACCAGAGAATACCCTAATTAATCTGAATTGTATGCCCATCCCTAAAATTGTTGGAATTGATGAAGTGGGTCGTGGTTGTTTATTTGGGCCCGTGGTTGCAGCGGCGGTTATTTTGAATGAGTCCCAAGTGCAATCACTCTGGGATGCGGGTCTGCGGGATAGTAAGCGCCTCAGTCCTGCCCAGCGTCTAGTTTTAGATCAGCGAATTCGTGCAGAAACCGATCAATGGCGCTTAGGGTTGGCTTCTGTCCTCGAAATCGATCGTTTGAATATTCTCCAAGCTGCACTGCTGGCCATGAAGCGGGCCGTCCTGAAGTTTAACCCCCTGCCTGCAGAATGCTGGATCGACGGTAATAAAACCATTCCTGGCCTCGACCTTCCCCAAAAAACGATCGTCGGGGGAGATAATAGCTGTCCCTCGATCGCGGCGGCTAGCATTTTGGCCAAAGTTTGGCGAGATCAACTCATGGAGCGCCTTGCCTTACAGTATCCGGGGTATGGTATTGAACGCCATAAAGGCTATGGCACTCTTCAACATCGCACCGCTCTACAGAGCCTCGGTTATACCCCCCTCCATCGACGATCGTTCCGGGTGCGATCGGTTTAGGTTGTTCACCGAGGTGCTGAGGGTTGGCTTTCTACTGAAAGCGAAACAATTTAAGCGAAGAGTGCGGCGTGTAGCGCTACACTCTTCCGCCTTAAGGTGAACGGTTTTGAAGGTGAACGTTACTTCAAGCGCCCCGGACGACCTCGACGTGTAGTACTGCTTTTGCGGGGAGAGGGTTCTGGCTCTTGAGCCTCTTCTGTTTCTTCATCCTCCGGTGCGGGTGCTTCAGGGGACTCTTCTGGTGGAGAGGGTGCCGCTGCCACCGATTCTGCCTCATTCTCTAACAAGGTTCGAGGTTCCGTCACCAGTTGGGCCGCCTCTTTCAGTTCTGGAACGAACTCACTGCCTTTGAGCCGCAATCCCAATTCAAACAACAGTTCCGCCATATCATCGCGGGACACCTTCACTTGGCTGAGCATGGAACAATAACGTTCCAACTCCTCAAAAATCTGAGTCCGCAGATCCGTAATCTCGGTCTGAAACTTCTCCTGAGTTTCCTGCAGATTGTCGTGGAGTGCCGAGGTCTGTTGATCCAGATTTTCGTCTAGGGCCTCAATATTGCCGGACAGCCGCTTGCTCAGCAATTCCAATTGTTGACGAATCTCAAATTTTTCCTCTGAGTCACGGGCTTGGAGTACCTTAAAGCGCTTCTCGGCATTATCCGCAAGGTCATCGAGTTCCCCTGCGATCGACTCTTGAAGTTCCTCCGCTGTATTGGCAATGCGTTTGTTCATCGCTTCGATTTGCTGGCGAATGTCAAACTTTTCTTCCTCATCCTTGAGGGTTAAGGCACGAATCCGCTTATCGATCGTTTCTACAGTGGTTTGCAGTTCGGCTAGTATACTTTGGCGAATCTCCTCGCTACGATTACGAAATTCCTGTTGAGCCGTGGCTAGGTCTCGCTCCACTTGCTCCAGTCGGGTGCTATATTCCCGCAGTTGTGGGCCAAATAGGATATCCCGGATTTGATCAATATTGCCTAAGCGCTCGCGCAGATCGGCTTTGGTTAAATCACTCATGAAGAAAGCTCCAGCCCGATAAGTTGTAACACACCCCAACACTATAGCGATCGTTCTCTCACTTCAGATGTTTTCTAGGCATCTATAGTAATTTTTAATCGGTAGATTTTTTTTTCCACGGAGAACCCTGCCGCACTTGCTGACTGTTCTGGATGTGGCGAAGGCTGAAGCCGATCGCCACAATGAATCGAGGTGCCTCCAATGATTAACCATTCCCTATCCACTATGTCTCAGCCATCCCTGCCCCGCCCCTTTGTCCTTGCCTCTGCTTCCCCTGCTCGCTGTCGTTTACTGCAACTGGTGGGCATTGATCCCATCATTCACCCCAGTCATTTTGATGAGTCCCTGGTTGAAGAGTCTCATCCGGGTCTCTTAGTACAAACCTTGGCACGCCGTAAAGCGGCGATCGTGGCGGAGATCTTGCGTCAACAACGGGATCAAGCGCTGATTTTAGGTTGCGATTCCGTACTGTATTTAAATGGAGAAATTCACGGTAAACCCACTGATGCAGAGGATGCTATTCGGCGCTGGCAGCAAATGCGGGGACAGGTGGGGGAATTGTACACCGGCCATGCCTTAATGGATTTGCAACAGGAACGATCGCTCGTTTACTCCGCCGTCACCCAGGTCTACTTTGCTGAGGTTACCGACGCAGAAATTAACGCTTATGTCGCAACGGGGGAACCCCTCAACTGTGCGGGCTGTTTTGCCCTAGAAGGACGGGGTGGGCTGTTCGTAGAAAAATTAGTAGGATGCCATACCAATGTCATTGGACTAAGTCTTCCCCTACTGCGGCGAATGTTAAGGGAACTGGGCTATGAGGTCTCTGATTTCTGGAGCGATCGATCCGACTAATTGCGTTGCCGTTGCAGGGTTGCTTCCATGGCGGTGGTTAAATAGTGCCCCGCCATCAGCGCATTAGAGAGGTGATATTTATCTTGATCGATGCGATAAATCGTTTCAAAACCACTGCGACGCTGGTGGGTATCTCCCAACACCCAGTAGCGTTGGATAATGGATTCCGGGCCAATCCAACCTTCTCCTTCTACGCGGCCTAGACCACTGTGCATGAGGACAAAGGTATAGCGCTGACTGGCTCCATCTAAATGACCCCGATACTGGAAGGAAATTTCCGATCGCTCATGCCCTGGAAAAATCAGCTTGGTCACCATCGTGAACCAGTCTTCTCGCCAAGCCACCAAGGTTTTGCCCTTCATTGGAATCGGAGGCTCTTCCCGTTCTAGCCAATGACCATGAATAATCCAGTACCCAGCTTCTAGCAGAAACGAATGTGCCACAAATATCTGACTCCAAAGCGATCCTTGGTTATGCTAGCACGGCAGTGAGTTAATCTTAAGGAGGAGTTTGAACTCAAAGGCGAGAGGTTCCCCCATTTCTGTTATGCAATTCGATCGTCCCCTGGGACTTGTTATTCAAGGTTCCCTCAGTAAAGGTCTAGAGGTGAGGCTCTATGCTGATGTCTCGGTGGAAGAAATGCGGGTGGGCAAGTTTTTGGTCGTCCAAGGGAAACGATCGCATTTTTTTTGCTTATTGACGGATGTGAGTCTTGGGACGGCCAGTAATCGCATTTTAATGAACCCACCGGAACCGGATAATGATTTTTTACAAACGGTATTAGCGGGCAATAGTACCTACGGAACGATCGATTTGGTGCCCATGTTAATGTTTCTGCTGGAGGAACCAAACCCAGCGGCATTACAGCGCAGCCGTTCCCGAAAAAAGGGGGCTCCAAAATCAGATTCTGCCCAAGCCAGTAACCCTCAACAACTCTCCATTGCCTCCCTCTCCCCACAAACCAACGCAGAATTACAATTATTGCCGGTCAAAACCGTGCCCAGTCACTTTAGCCAAGTCTTTGAAGCACGGGAAGCAGATTTTCGGATGGTGTTTGGGTGGGAAAACGATCCCCAACGGCGCAATTTTTCCATTGGTCAACCCTTGGATATGGCGGTGCCCATTTGTCTCGATCTCGATCGTTTTGTGGAGCGGAGTAATGGCATTTTTGGCAAGTCGGGTACAGGGAAATCGTTTTTAGCTCGCCTATTGTTGTCCGGTATTATTCGCAAACAGGCAGCGGTTAATTTAATTTTTGACATGCATTCGGAATATGGCTGGGAAGCTACCCGTGAAGGGCGATCGTTGAGCACGGTTAAGGGGCTGCGGCAACTTTTTTCCGATCGGGTTCACATCTATACTTTAGATATGGAATCGACGCGACGACGGGGGGTACGGGATGCTCAGGAACTGTTTATTGGCTATGACCAAATTGAAGTAGAAGATCTAGCCCTAGTTCGATCGGAACTGAACCTATCGGAAGCGAGTTTAGAAAATGCCATTATCCTCCGCAATGAATTTGGCAAATCCTGGATTAATCGCTTGTTGTCTATGAGTAATGAGGATATTCAGGAGTTTTGTGAAACGAAGATGGGCAGCAAGTCTTCGATCATGGCGCTGCAGCGAAAATTAACTCGTCTAGATGATCTCAAATATATTCGCAATGCCTGTCCCCACAATTATATTTCGCAAATTTTAGAGACATTAGATCAGAATCGACATGTGGTCATTGAGTTTGGCTCTCAGGCAAATATGCTCTCCTATATGTTAGCCACTAACGTCATTTCTCGACGGATTCACCAGGCTTACGTCCGCAAAGCAGAACGCTTTTTACAAACTAAAAACCCGAGCGATCGTCCCAATCAACTTGTGATTACGATCGAAGAAGCCCATCGTTTTTTAGACCCTAAAACCGTCAGCCAAACCATTTTTGGCATTATTGCGCGGGAAATGCGCAAGTACTTTGTCACCCTATTAGTGGTGGATCAACGACCCTCCGGCATTGATCCGGAAGTGATGTCTCAAATTGGCACCCGCATCACAGCCCTATTGAACGACGAAAAAGACATTGAAGCCATTTTTACCGGCGTATCCGGCGGACAACAACTGCGATCGGTGTTAGCTAAATTGGACTCTAAACAACAGGCCCTCGTGCTCGGTCATGCCGTTCCCATGCCGGTGGTGGTGGAAACCCGCCCCTACGATGAGCAATTCTATGCCGATATTGGTGCCGTTAGTTGGGAAGAAATGCCCACCCCGCAAGTATTGGAAGCGGCCGTAGCCGCCCGAGCGGATTTAGGCTTTTAATCACCGCCAGGAATCCGGCTTGCCACTGAAACTTGAATGGAGGAGTGCAGCGCTCCGCCGGACTCCTCCGCACCTAGGTGTCCGTATCGAAGCCGGGGTATCCCAGGCAGGAGTGTATCGGATCTAACCCGTCCTCCGCTATACTGACTGAGTGGAAACGGGCAGTTTCCAACATAAGCGCCATCGGAACTGGTCGGATGGGATAGCCAAAGCATTGACTCCTTCCCATCCCCTACAGCAATCCTCAATGGGTTTGTGGTGTGCGCCCGAAGGGCGCACACCACACAACGGTTTCAGCAGTCTAGTTATTACAAGTGATTTAGGACTGCTGTACGTCAAGAGAACCCAATTTTTTGGCTTTCCACTGAAAGCGGAAAAAGTTAATGGTAGAGTGCGGCGCTCTGTCGCCTTAAGTTGGTAGCCAATTTTTTTTATTTATCATCAATTGTTCTAAATCAGAGTAAGCTAAAACAGGTAAGATGAGTCTACATTTCAAGTCATTTCAAGCTTGAACGTGCTGACCATTGATCTAGATGCTGCTCTTGGCTGGGTCGAAGAGCCCCAATATCACCTGAATCTAAACTCTACACCTACCCGAGGGCTTTCTGCCTGGTATAGTGTTGAGGAAGCTGACCCACCACCATAAAACCGTCCTTTTTGATGTGATGCTCTGGTTACCTCTGTGATTACCCTTGTTCTCCTCCACCCTCTTCAAGGCACTCCGGTTCAGACCTGGACATTTCAGGATGAGTCGGTTGTCCGGATTGGCCGTGCCCACGACAATGATGTCGTTTTACTGAGTGCAGTGGTCTCTCGTCATCATGTTGAAGTTAGGCAAACTGGGAACACCTGGGATGTCATTAATCTGGGCACCAATGGTACCTATATTGAGGGCAAACGAGTGGATAAGGTGGCGGCCCAAGATGGAATGGTCATTCGTTTAGCCCGATCGGGACCGAAAATTCAACTGAATCTGACGGTTCACAACAGTACCAATATTCCCCCCCATCCTCAGGTACAGCCTTCTAGTTTCAATGAGTCTGCGTCATCCAGTGACACCTCAATTTATCCCATTCCTGAATAAAGACGGTGGTACAGTACCGACAGTTGTTACAATAACGATCGCTGTTGAAATTTAGGACTGTATAGCGCAAAGACCCCATGGATATTAAGAGCGGCTTCATTGGTACGGTTGGAAACACCCCCCTCATTCGTTTAAATAGCTTTAGT
>JBEAPM010000173.1:0-8201 GCA_041164445.1 Cyanobacteriota bacterium | reverse complement strand
GGCTACCGCGCCCGCTCCAGGAAACATAACTAGGGGCTGAAGCAATTGCCGTATAAACACGTCAGCGCTAAATGATGACAGCCCCTAGATCGAAAGCCGTTGATAAACGGTTTCCAAATGCTGCAAATGCAACGTCGGGTCAAAACAGGCGTTAATCTCTTCCGGGGACAAATGCGCTGTAATTTGGGGGCTGGCTTCCACTAAAGCGCGGAAATTTCCCCCTTCCTTATTCCAGGCTTGGTGAGCAGCTTCCTGCACTTGAGCATAGGCCGCTTCTCGGCTCATGCCTTTTTCCACTAAGGCGAGCAGCACCCGCTGACTAAAGATCACGCCCCCGTAGCAGTTCATGTTCCGCTGCATATTTTCGGGATAGACCAAGAGATTTTGAATCAGATCCGTAAGTTCCACCAGCAGAAAATGGGTCACGGTGGAGGCATCCGGTAGCATCATCCGCTCTACGGAACTGTGGGAAATATCCCGCTCGTGCCAAAGGGCAATATTTTCTAAAGCAGCCACGGTGTAGCCCCGCACCACCCGAGCCAAGCCACTAATCCGCTCCGATCGAATGGGATTGCGTTTATGGGGCATGGCGGAAGACCCCTTTTGACCTTTGGCAAAGAATTCTTCGACTTCGAGCACATCCGTGCGTTGCAAATTGCGAATTTCCACGGCAAAACGCTCTAAAGAAGCCGTCAGTACCCCTAGGGCTTGTACATAATCGGCATGACGATCGCGGGAAATGACTTGGGTCGAGGCCGTATCCGGTTCTAGACCTAGTTTTTGGCAAGCTAAGGCTTCTACTCGGGGGTTCACATTGGCATAGGTTCCCACGGCTCCCGAGATTTTACCCACGGCGACCTGTTGACGCAGGTGAATAAAACGATCGCGGTGGCGCAATAATTCCGCTAACCACCCCGCCAGCTTAAAGCCAAAGGTAATGGGTTCTGCATGAATACCATGGGAGCGGCCCACCATCAGGGTATTGCGATGCTGTTGGGCCTGTTTACGGGTGACTTGAATGAGATCTTCCAAGGCTTCCAGGATGACATTGACACTCGCCACCAATTGCAGCGCCAGAGCGGTATCTAGCACATCAGAACTGGTCAACCCCAGGTGAATATAACGCCCTGCATCCCCCACGTACTCGTTGACATTGGTCAAAAAGGCGATGACATCATGACGAACTTCGGCTTCGATCGCTTGGATACGATCGGGATCAAAATTGGCTTTTGTTTTAATTTCAGCCACAGCATCAGCGGGAATCATCCCCAATTCTGCCTGGGCCTCACAGACCGCGATCTCAACCTGAAGCCAGGTTTTGTACTTATAGATTTCTGTCCACAGATCTCCCATGGCTGGGAGGGTATAACGCTCAATCAAGGGAGACTAACAGCAAAACAACCCCGTTATTTTAGGGCGCGTCATCAATTAAGTCTAGAAGCCTTGCGACATCAAGGTTACTGCGCCCGTTCCAGCAAACATGACTAGGGGCTGAAACGACTGCGGTATAAACACTTCAGCGCTAAATGATGACAGCCCCTAGCACCAGACGTTCTTGTCCTCCCCATTACGAGGGGTGGTCATCTATTCGCCCTAAGGCACCGTTGCGTTGCCCTGCAGGGGAAATTGGGCCAAACCCACGGCGACTTGTTCAATGGACTCGGACGGGGTTTCGAGGATGGTGGCGGTTGGACAGAGGGAACGGAGTCCTTGCAGTACCCATGCTTGATGTCCTAGGGATCCGGTTCCGAGGATGTAATCAATGGCGGTGGCGGGCAGTTGGCTTCGCTGCAGTAAGGTCTGGAGGGTTTGCTGGAGGGTGTGGTGGTAGGGCTGGACAATCTGGGTTTGCCAAGCCTGTGCCTGGAGGATATGGGTCTGTTGCCCAATGCGAAGGGTAAATTGTTCTTGAGTTTGCAGGGTCGCTTGTAGTCGTTCTGCCGCCTGTAAAAACACATCGCCCAAGGGAGAGTGGCGCAGTTTCCAGTGCAGAACTTGCTGTTGTAAGGCGCTGGTGGGTTGGAGTGCGTCCGGCGAGACGGTGGGAATGGCCGGTAAATTAAAAGTGTCCAAGGGGGAACGATCGTTTTCCGCTGAGGGGAGCAGGGGATAGAGTAACTGTCCGACGATCGCTTGGGTGAGGGCCGCTTGTCCCCAGTTGAAGCCCATAACCCCTTGGATCGAGGTTGCCCCTTGGGGCAGGGTCAATAGGGCGAGTTCTGTGCGACTATAACTGCCATGAACCACTAAAATTTGCCCCGTGGGCAGGGGAACATGGCTAAAGAGTGCCGCTACGGCTTCCTCTAAAAAGACAATCCGGGAAGGTAGATCCACCAGTTGCGCATCCAAAACAGCTTGTCGGAGTAGCGATCGATAATTGGCCGATGCATCGCTGGGGCAATTGAGAATCACCCCCGCTAATTTGCTGAAAATCTCAGGCATTTCCGCTGTGGTTAACAGGGGGCTTTGGCACAAGCCAGGAAACTGGGCCAGAAAATCGGGGGATAGTCGCCGGAATAATGCGGACAATCCCGAGGTTAAGAGTTGGGGGGAAACGTCTAAGCTGATCCGGGGCTGCCGCCGTTGTGGGGGGAGGTCTTCACCCCCTTCAACCCAGGGTTGCCCCTGCAATTTGAGTTCAGCAGCGGTGGAATCTAAGGGCGGCATGTGCTGTAAATAGGCTTTGAAGCGATCGACTTCTAATTCGACCTGGGAATGCAAATCCAGGGCCAAACTAGCGGGGGGGGGCAAGACCGGCCGTAAGTTGCCCGGTGTTTCAGCCTGTAAACTCCAGCGAAAGGCTAAGGGCAGTTCAGGGCTTAATTCGCCATGACTATCTCGCCATTGCAGTGGATGGATCTGCCGACTGCGTTGTTCGCAAAGGACGGCCCGAATACCGCAACTGCCCAGGTCTAATCCTAGGTACCAGAGGGGTTGACCAAAAACCGGCAACTCAATTCGTCGAGGGGGAGACTTCAGAGCGGCCAGTCGTTTTTTTTTTCGGCATCTGGCAAATCGGCAAAGAGGTTATCAATTAACAACGATTCTTCGGACTCTGAAACCGTCGAACTGCCACTGTTATCCGGTTCCTCCGCAAACCAATCCGTCATGCGATCGAGACTCAATTCGTTATCTTCTTCAAAACTAGAATCTAGATCTAAATCCTCTTCTAAGTTGCCCTCGAAGGCTGAATTCGCCAACAGGTCGAAGGATAAACTAGAACTGGGAACAGGACTGGGGGATCGATCGGCCATGGGGCTGGGTTCCGATTTTAGCCTCGTTTCGATCGAGAGCCAATCTAAACTGTGATCCTCTGCTTCGGGCAATAAAGACTCCTCTGGGGAACCTTCTTCCCAAAGATCTTCCTCTTCTGGAGGAGCGATCGCGGGGGTGTTATCCTCAGTCCGGGCAATTTCAGGGGCAGGGATAGAATCATCAAATTCATAGCCAAATACGTCCTCTGCCAAACTCTCCTCGGGCGAGTCTACTGCTCCAAGGTTAAAGAAATCCTCCGAGTCTTCTGGGGCTTGCTGTTCTAGTTTGGAAAGATCTTCCTTGAGTTGGTGTAAAGTCTCTGGTTCCAAATACAGTTCGACATGGGCACTTTCCTCCGCTTCATCTTGAACCAGGAGGCTTTCTTCTGGCCCAGCGGAGGGATAAACTTCCTCCTCGCCAGCCTCGGTCAAGGCTGGTTCTGGAGGAGCGGTGGGTGGAACTGGCGTGGGAGAGACCCAGGGCTTGACGGATTGGGCAAGGGGAACCGTACCCGAAGCCTCACTAGGCGTTATGCCTAGGTCATTCCGGATAGCGGCAGGTAGAGTAGTGGCATCAGCCTGAGCCGAGACCAAAACCTCCGTCAAATTGTGAATAATATCTTCCACCGGAATGGATTCAGCTCCCGGGGGAGGAGTTAGGGATCGATCCGTAAGGAGTCTGGATCCGGTTAAGGCTTGAGAACTGCTAAGATCCGCGTTGCGATCGTTACTGGGGATAAAGTTGGGATCACCCAGGGTCTGGAGTGCTTCTTCCAAGTCTGCCATGAGCGGATCCGCTGCCACCTCGTTGGAGGGTGTTTCCGGCGGTGGAGCAATCTCCGTGACTCCCTGAAATGGCGTTTGTAGGCTTAAGCTCAGGGCCGCGAGGGGATCCATGGAGGATTCAAATGCATCGTCATTGCCTGGGGCGGCGATGGAGGATAAAGGTTTACCAGGTTCTTCCTCTTCCAGTTCAATATCGAGAAGGTCTTCAACTTCATCCGCAACTTCATCCGCAAAATCCTCCGCCAAGGGATCGAAATCCACTAGGGGCGAATCGATGGCAACGGCTGCGGACTGGTCTTCGGACGGTTCAGGGGGTTGGGCCGATTCCAGGGACATGGCTCCTGGCTTACGGTTGGTATCCCCAAATAAACTGGCATAAAAAGCATCTAATTCTTCGTTACCGGCCTGGGGTTCATCTTCCTTTCGGTCTGTAGACTCGGCAAGATCTGCTGCCTCTGTGGTTGTTTGCGCTGCCTCGGATTGTTCCAATTGCTCCAGCAATTCTAAGTCGAGATCTAGGTCAGTTTGGGCAGTATCCCAAGCTATTTTATTGAAATCTCCTGAATCCTTCGCCCGTGGGTCTGGCGGGGGCGGTAAATTTTCAGGCATTGCCTTGGGAGTAGCCGTTTGTGGGGTGAGTGGAGCCTGTGTCCCTTGGGCTGAACTACTCCCCGCACTTCTAAAGCGAGTGACGGTACGATCGGGGGACTCAGGACTGGCATAGGTCGTAAAATGCGGGCTAGAGGGGATGCCACTACTTGCGGCGAATCCCTGAGCCGTGAAGCTTTGAGAACGACTACCGGAGGGACTGGCTGCGGGAAGCGATCCACTAATCACTTGACCGCTGACCTGATCCGCAAGCTTTTGCACCAAGTTGGCGACGATCGCTTCTCCCTGCTGGCCCATGGTGTGCATTTTCTCCAGGCCTTGACTGAGGGAACTTTCATAGCTTTGGATATTTTGTTGTAAGGCTTCTGCAAAGGCCCGCAGCGTTGTATCCAGGGTGACCACTACCTGATCCGCCCGGGCTTGCAACATTTGTAATTGCTCTACCCGTTGGGCCGGGGCCAGGGGGGGCAATCCCGCTTCTGGCGAAGAGTCCAAGACCAGAGAACTTATATGATCAGCGGGATAGGGGGCGATCGCGTTCTGGCTATTCCCCGCCGCGATCGTTCCCACAATTTGATTAATTTGCTGACTTAAACGTTCCTGCAGACGATCCATCAAGCCTTGCAAAAACTCATAGACCTGCTGCTCTTGTCCAGCCCGTTGTTGAATCAAGGAATGCTGCTGACGTTGCCGTTCCAATTGGCGGACTTCTTGTAATAAGCTATCGCGCTGTTGCTGTAACCGTACCGTTTCCGCATGAAGGGGTTGTAACAAAGACGATCGGAGTTGGGCCAGATCCTGGGTAAACGCCTGCATCATCTGTTGACTGAGATTGAGGGCCGCCTGAGGGGAGTTCGCCTGCTCAATCAATTCCGTCCCCATCGCCGAGGACACCTCAAGATTAGTGGTGGGGGCCGTCTCTCCCCAGGGATGGTAAACCGGCTCTAAGGACGAGAAAACCGGCTCAGACTGCAATCCTTTCAGATAGCTCCGAATTCGTTCTAGAGTCTGGCGTTGTTGAGTGACCTCACTAGACATCACCCAGGGTAAACGAGGATTCGCCTTACTCAAGACCCCATCGATTTCCGCTAGGAGGGTATCGATTTGTTCACGCTGGAGAGTCACAATGCAACCTCTGTTCCTTACTTAGATCTAGTCCCCTACCTACAATAGACGTTACTGAGAACCCGGCATTCAGTGGGCTGAAAGAAACGGCAGTCTTCTCATCCTATAGTTTGCTGTTGTAATAGGGCATTTCTTGAGTGTAGTAAACCCCTAAAGTTCGCAAGTGTAAAGAGGGAATGGGCAGGAACCAGCCAGAAGCGGCCAGACCCAACGTCAGACCAAACAGGAGGGAAGCAGCCCAAACACTTTTGCCGACACTTTTGGCGGCACTTTTGTAGGTACTCTTTCAACGGCATGGAACGGTTCCGGCAGGGCGCGTCAGCCATCCAGTCCAGCCCCTTACGGTTCGATATGAGCCGCGCCCGCCCCAGGTTCTCCGAAAGGGTCTGAAACAACGACGGCATAGATATTTCGTCCCTAATGGATGATAGCCCCTCTGTTCAGTTCCCGCTCCCGGATCCCAAGAGGCAGAACCAATCTGAATTTTAGGAACATATCAGCGCCCGTGGAGCAGAGTGTCGCCTTCTCTTCTAGGGATTCATCTTCAGGGACAGACCTGCTTTTTCTGCAGGATTGGTCTGCTGGAGAGGAAAAGCTGATCACGAATTGTTGTAGGGCTTAATATTTTGCAGTAAACTATCATTTTATTTATTAGCAAGAATTTATGATTAATCGCTATAACGCTCCTGATACACCGTCCAAGAAATCGTTGGTAGAAAACTGTGCTTTCTTCACTGGTATGCCTTCCGAGCTATTAGAAAGAATTGCTGAACACTTAGTTCTCCGCAAGCATGAGGCAAACCAGGTTATTTTGCTCGAAAATGATTGGGGAAGCTCTGTCTACGTCGTCATTGAAGGGTGGGTGAAGATTCGTACGTATAACATTGATGGTAAGGAGATTACGCTTAATATCCTCGGCAAGGGTGAACTCTTTGGAGAGATGGCTCCTTTAGATGAAGTTCCCCGATCTACAGATGTTTTAACATTAGCTCCCACCCTCATTGCCAATATGCCCTCCCAAGATTTTGTCCAACTCATTCATACGGAACCGATCGCCGGGGTGCGTCTTGCCCAACTCATGGCCCGCCGTTTGCGTCAGGTCAATCGTCGCTTACGGTTGCGGGAATCCGACAGTACCGCTAGGGTCATTGATATTTTGCTGTTCTTAGCCGATGGACAAGGAACCAAGACCGATCGGGGGGTTCAAATTCCCAATCTTCCCCATCGAGAGTTGAGCAGCCTCAGCGGTTTAGCGCGAGAAACCGTTACACGGGTGCTGAGCAAACTCGAAAAGAAAACATTAATCCAGCGGGAAAAGGATTCCTTGTTTATTTCCAATCTAGTTGAGTTGGAAAAGCACTTGATGTAATTTGGGGGTCTCTCAATCTTTTTGCTCAACCCGACCTCATCCACCCCACAAAAAGTTCTCGTGCCTGAGACCTCTATCAATCTTGAATCTTGCGATAGAGCCTAAGGCTTCTCCCCCGAACCCTACTGCCCCTGCACCCTTTATGACCAGCGCATCCCCGAGATCATCCAACAACGCATCCCTCAGCCTCATTTTGATCACCGCAGGCACTTGCATTGCCTTGGCCGCCGGTTTAGACTTTTTCGCCCTGCTCTTTCCCGATCCAACTCCCAGCAGTGTAAATTGGCGGCTCAATACCGTGACTCAATTGGTCGATCGGGGTGTCATTCCCTTACTGGGGTTTAGCCTGATTTTGTTTGGGCGGTGGGTCGTCTTAATTACAGAAGGTTCCGGGCGCAAACGGCCCTTAGGTGCCCTGAGTACCATTGCCTTTATCGCCTCTGGTTTACTGGGGCTGGCGTATCTGGGGCTTGCCCCTTTCCATTTTCGGGACTCCGGTATTGCGAGCACCAACGCGATCACTCAACTCAATCGCCAGGTAGAGCAAGCAGAGCAACAATTGGATAGTCAATTGAATCAAGAAGTTAATGCAATTTCTGGGTTAATTAGCGACGAAAATCAACTCAAACAACTCCAAAATCCCCCTGGGACGATCACGGCAGAGCAGCAGCAACAGATTGATGAACTCTTAAATCAAATTCAAACGTTTAAGTCTGATCCCACTACCTTAGAAGCTAAAGCTCAGGAAAGTCGAGAGCAGTTTTTGGCCCAGATTCGGCTCCAAAAAGCCAATGTTGAAAGCCAAATTCAAACCAATTATTGGAAGTCTGCGATTCGGATTCCCCTCAGTAGTTTATTGTTAACCCTCGGGTATTTGTTTGTGGCAATTAGTGGCTTTCAAGTGATGAGTCAGTAAAGGCTTGAATCCAAAGTTTTGGGGCTCATTAGGGTATAATATGCTTCTGTATCTTTAATCACATTTTGTTTTATGCTAACTTCCAAACCCATCCTAACTGAAATTCTGAACCTTCCCGGCGTTGACGTAGAAGATTACTGTT
>JBEAPM010000172.1:0-6674 GCA_041164445.1 Cyanobacteriota bacterium | reverse complement strand
GAAGGGATAAAATTTAGTCCCTAATTTAGTCCCAAAAATATTTTTAATTCTGTAAATATGGCTCAGGCGTGATTTGAACACGCGACCAAGGGCTTATGAGTCCCCTGCTCTACCGCTGAGCTACTGAGCCAAAAAATCAGACATTCATCATTTAAGCACACCTTGCACCATTGCGCCAGGGTTGAACCGAAAAAATTGAGGCATGGCAGAATAGGTGAGCAGTTTTGAAATTGCCTCTAGAGGGTGATGACCGGGTTGGCGCATGAAGAAATTTTTCTCTTTTCAGTTTTGGCTCCGCTTCAGTCTGAGCTTGGCGATCGTACTGGGTATGGCTTGGGGGGAGGCCGCCATTGCCCAAATGCCGGATTTTTTACCGTTGCGATCGTTTGTGGACAGCACTCAAGCGATCGAAGGGTATGATGTGGGCCCCGTTTACTTAGAAGGACGCAAGCTATTCTGGGTCACGGCATCTCCAGTCCAGGCGACGCAACAGCTCAGACCCCTGCAGGAGCGGATTGATACCATTGAAGAGATTCTCAACACCACCCTGGCTAGCAATTTTGATCCATCGGATCAGGAAAGTCTGCAATTGGTACTGGAAGAAAGTGAGAAAACCCGTTTATTAATCCTCAAGCTCAATGGTCAATGGTTAATGACCATTACGCCCAAAGATGCAGAAGCCAATGGACGTAGCGATCCCCAACTCTGGGCCCGGGAGGTTATCACCATTGTCAAGACGCGATTAATTCAGTCTAAGCTCGATCGTCAACCCTCGGCGATCGCTCGTCAAATTGGCTTTGTGGCAGCCACGATCGCTGGGGTTCTTTTATTGAGTCTGTTGAGCCACAAGCGCCAAACTGATTTACTCCAACAATGGTCAACCCTGCGGGAAAATCAGGGGACTGAATCGCCAGAGGAACAGGTTTCTGAGGAGCCTAAAACTGAAATTCAGATTAAAACAAAATATCTATCGGAGCGTAATCTTTGCTATCTGCAAATTCGCTTATTACAACTGTTGCAAATCGTCATTTGGGGGGGTGGTCTATTTATTGCCCTCGGATTGCTCAGTTACACTCGGTGGCTACAGCCCGTTTTACTGAGTTGGCTACCCCTGCCCCTGAAAATTATTGGCATTAGCATCGCTACTTACTTTGTCTTACGGCTGAGTGAAGTTCTCATCGAACGCTTCTTTATTGCCCTAGAAACCGATCGTTTACTGGATCCCAATGCCTCAAAACGAGTTGAAAAACGCTTTGAAACGATCGCTCAGGTTTTTAATGGATTAATCAGTACCCTCATTATTTCCGTTGGCATTTTAGCCGGATTGTCCATCTTTGGGATTGAAATTGGTCCCGTTCTAGCCGGAGCTGGAATTATTGGTTTAGGTATCTCTTTTGCTTCTCAAGGTTTAATTAAAGACTTTATTAATGGCTTCTTTATTATTTTAGAAGATCAGTATGCGGTGGGGGATGTGATCAAGGTGGCAGAGTATGCTGGATTGGTCGAAAATATGAATCTGCGGATTACTCAACTCCGCAACAGTGAAGGTCACCTCATTACCTTACCCAATGGCAGTATTGCCGTGGTCGAAAATCTCTCTAAAGAATGGGCTAGAGCTAATGTTTTGTTCACCGTATCCTATCAAGCCGACCTCAACCAGGTTCTTGATATTGTTGTGGACGTTGCCGATGAATTAGCACGGGACTTTATTTGGAGTGAGCGCATTTTAAATGCCCGTGAGGTCATCGGAGTAGAAAATATTGCTCAAGAGGGAGTGACTATTTTAGTCTGGATTCGCACCAAGCCCTTAGAACAATGGACTGTTGGGCGGGAATTTCGGCGCAGATTGAAATATGCTTTAGAAGCCCATAATATTGGCATGGGCATTCCACAGCAAAGACTCCTCTGGCAATCTCAAGCCACTGAACATCCGCCCTGTCTGGATCCATCCTAATTCCTTAGGGCGGCGACCAACTTAAGGCGGAAGAGTAAGGCGCGGAGCGCCTCACTCTTCCATTAAATTTTGCAGTGGCAAACCCTGAGGGCACCTCGAAAAATCCTAAAGGTGGTTCCCTGAGGGCAAAAGAATTCGTTACCCTTTTAAGTGAATACCCCTTTGGTCTTCTACCATGAGCCAATCCCTCTATCAAAAGTACCAGGAACTCAATTCAGTCGATCGCTTCATTGTGCAGATCCTAAGCGCCTTGTATAACCCAACCCATCGCCCGGTGATCTACAAATGTTTCAATGCGGCCAGGCAACTGGGAAAACTACACCCCTGCACTCAAACTCAGATTGAGGATCGGATCAGAAAGTTACTCAATCTAGGGCTCTTGGTCATAGAATCAGGGGGAAGGCTGGGCTGTGAGGACACCTTAATGGAGGTGGTTATCCGAGATGCGGTCAAAACCGGTAACTTTCCCGCCATGGTGGAGGGGATTCAAACGACCCTGCTCCCTTTAGAAACCCGGGGAAGACCGGGAAATCTTTATCCTGAAGTTAACCTCACCCGAGACTTACGCATTGCGATCTATCAACAGGATCAAGAGTCTATCGATCGTCTTTTGGCCCACAGACCTGGCGGTCCTCGCTTAGTTTCCGCTGCAAAGTATTTCCACGCCAAACTGTGTCAAATTCTCACCCATCCCTTTGATCTAGAGTGGTTCCAGGGGTTATCCCCCGAGTTTCAAGATCGGGGACTGGAGGCAATGCTAGAGCACTCGGTGGAGAATTGCCTCGCACCGGGTCAGGCGTTTGAGCTGTTGGAGGAACGGTTTGAACAGGGCGGTGTATCGGAACGGTTGGGTTTAGTGTACCTAGAACAACTGTGGCTTCAGGGATACTTTGAAGAAGCGATCGCTAAATTGGATTTAGTGCCTGAAGGTGCTCAAGCCAAACGACGCTCTGCCTTTTTAGGGGCGGCGGCTTTCCTTCGTGGACAGGCAGAAGAAGCCCTGGGTCATTACCGCCAAAGTCTCGCCACCGTTGGTAAGGATCAAAATGCGATCATCCATTGGTTTGCCCGTTATCCCGGCAACCTCCTCTACTTTTTCGCAGCACTCAAAGAAGGGCAACCGAAAACCCTCAAAGAAGCCCAAAAGTATGCCGAATTACTGCATGTAAACTCGAATATATTTGCGAGTGCCATGCCCCTGCTTTTGGGGGTGATCTATCAGCAGCAAGGTAACCCCACGAAACTGCCTGGGGGCGCGGATCGCTTCTACCCTTATCGGCTCAGCGGCCAGGGGGTTCCCGCCTTACTGCAAATGTGTTGCCTCTACTGGCTGAATATTCCTCAGCAAGACCCCAGGTTAATGTACCAGTTTGCCGAGCACTTCAAGGCTGCGTCTCAGGCCGGGTATGGTTGGCTGGCTGGCGAAATTGCCGCCTTACTCTGTTGTTTAGGGGAGGAAGCAACCTTTGCTGAGATCGCGGAGGTGTTGCGTATCCCCAACGCTATCCCCCTCAACCAAACCATTCGCCATCAAAAAGTTTGGGAAGTGTCTCTGACTGCCTTAAGTCAACTGACTGCTAAGCCGACCCCAACCGAAACCGCTCAAAGTTCCACTTATCGGATGATCTGGCGGATTGATCTTGCTTCCCCAAAGTCCTGGACGATCGCTCCCCTGGAACAAAAGTTAAACAGTAAGGGAACCTGGACGAAGGGAAAACCGATTGCCTTGAAACGCCTCGTCAGTGGGGATGCGTTGCAGCAGTTTCCCTATATGACCAATCACGATCGTCAAGTTGCTCAGTGTATTGAGATGGAGTATGAGCACAACTATCGTTATTACGGGGGGAAAACCTCCTACACCTTCAACCCAAAGGCGATTCTGGCCCTCGTGGATCATCCCCATGTCTACTGGGAAGATAGTCCCAATGTTCGCGTTGAGGTGGTCAAAGGAGCCCCGGAACTCTTGGTGAAACAGGTTCAGAACAACAAACTGCACCTGGAATTAGTCCCCAATGTGTCTCGTTTGGAGGCGGATCAAAACCTCATGGCGGTCAAGGAAACCCCCACTCGTCTCAAGGTCATCCAAGTGCTCAGTGACCACAAGCGCATTGCGGAACTGTTAGGGAGTAATAACCGCTTGATTGTTCCTCTCGAAGCCAAGGAGAGGGTCTTAACCGCGATCGCTGCCTTGTCTTCCCTGGTGACCGTTCAGTCTGATATTGGGGGCGGAGTAGCGGCGGAGGAAGTGCCCTCGGATGCTACACCTCGACTGCACCTGCTGCCGGCGGGAGAGGGGCTTAAGGTTTCTATCCTGGTGCATCCCTTTGCTGAAGGAGGCTCCTATTATCCACCGGGCAAGGGGGGCGCTACGGTGATTGCAGAGGTGGAGGGTAAACGACTCCAGACCCAGCGCAATCTCAAGGAGGAAAAGACCCGGGCCAAGGCGATCGAAGCGGCCTGTGAAGTGCTCCAACAGCACCCACCCACCAAGGGTGAGTGGCACATTGAAGATCCCGCCGACTGTCTAGAATTGTTGCTCCAATTGCAAAATCTGGGCGATGCGGTGCAAATTGAATGGCCCCAAGGGGAAAAATTCCGGGTTTCCCGCACCTTAAGCTTCGCAGACTTTAAGTTACAAATTAAGAGCCAGCAGGACTGGTTTACCGCCAGTGGTGAAGTGCAGGTGAGTGACAGTGAAGTGTTAGAACTGCAGCAACTCCTCAGCCTACTGGATACCTCCCCCGGTCGCTTTATCCAACTCTCCGATGGACAATTTTTAGCCCTGACGGATGAGTTCCGCAAGCGGTTACAGACCTTAGGTCGGCTCTCGGAATCGACCCGCAAAGGGCTGCGGGTCAGTCGCTTAGCGGCCCTCAGTTTGGAGGATGTTCTAGCGGATGTGGATCAACTTAAGGTGGATCAGGCTTGGCGGAACAACCTCAAGCGCATTAAAACCGCCCAGCAGATTACACCGCAGGTTCCCGATACCTTACAGGCCACCCTGCGGGATTATCAAGTTGAGGGGTATCACTGGTTGTCTCGTTTAGCCCAATGGGGGGTGGGGGCCTGTCTGGCGGATGATATGGGCTTGGGTAAAACGATTCAGGTGTTGACGGTAATTCTCAGTCGGGCTGAGGATGGACCCACCTTAGTGATTGCCCCTACCTCTGTGGGCATGAACTGGATCAGTGAAAGTGAACGCTTTGCCCCTCACTTAAACGTTAAACCCTTTGGCAGTGGCGATCGTCAAAAAATGCTTGATGAGACGGGGCCCCGGGATCTCGTGGTCTGCAGTTATGGACTGCTGCAACAGGATGATGTGGCGGAAAAATTGGCTAAAGTGCAGTGGAACACGATCGTTTTGGACGAAGCCCAGGCGATTAAAAATGCGGCAACGAAACGATCGCAGGCGGCCATGGCCCTAACGGGTAACTTTAAAGTCATTACCACCGGCACCCCCATTGAAAATCACTTAGGGGAACTCTGGAACCTCTTCCGCTTTATTAATCCTGGACTGTTGGGCTCCTTAGAAAGTTTTAACCAACGCTTTGCCTATGCCATTGAGCGGGATCAGGATGCCGTGGCTCGGGATGCCCTGCGGCGCTTAATTCAGCCCTTTATTTTACGCCGCACCAAGGATCAAGTGCTGAAGGAACTACCCTCCCGCACTGAAATCACCCTCCAGGTGGAACTCAGTGCTGAGGAGAAGATCTTTTATGAAGCCCTGCGGCGGGAGTCTCTGGAGAAGTTAGCTAACAGTGACGCTCATGCCGGGGCGAAACATCTCCAGGTCTTAGCGGAAATTATGCGATTGCGCCGCGCCTGTTGTAACCCGCGTTTAGTCCGGCCCGAACTTTCCCTCCCCAGTGCCAAGTTAGAGCAGTTTAGTGAAGTGCTGCAGGAACTCCTAGAGAGTGGCCATAAAGCGTTAGTCTTTAGTCAGTTTGTCGATCACCTCACGATTCTGCGGGAATATTTAGAGGCGCAGCAGATTTCCTACCAGTATTTGGATGGAAGTACCCCCACTAAGCAGCGCAAACAACGAGTTGATGCCTTCCAAAATGGGGAAGGGGATGTCTTTTTAATCAGTCTCAAGGCGGGAGGAACGGGACTGAATCTCACCGCTGCGGATTATGTGATTCACATGGATCCCTGGTGGAATCCTGCGGTGGAAGATCAAGCCAGCGATCGGGCTCACCGGATTGGCCAGCAACGGCCCGTGACCATTTACCGTTTAGTTGCCCAGGGGACGATCGAAGAGAAAATTGTGGCCCTCCACCAAACGAAACGGGACTTGGCGGATAGTTTACTGGAAGGGGCGGATATGAGTGGCAAGATCTCGACAGAGGAATTACTGGCATTACTGAGTCAGGGGTGAGTCCCTTGGGATTTTGGGGCAGATCCCGAGGTTACACCCCACCAGGCAATGCCATAGGCTTGGGCTGGGCTATGCACCTGCTGCTGATACACCACCCGTAGTTTATACCGCCCCGTTGCGGGGATTTTGTAGAACAAATGTTCGATACTGTCCACTGTACTGACGGAAGAGCCTATGCTGTCCTTGATCTGAGTGGCTTCTGCGGGCATCAGGTACAGGTCTAAGTTATTCAGTCCCCGATCGCTAAAGGATTCTCCGATGTCATATTCACCATTGCCATTGGGATCGTTGAGATCCACCCAGCGATCCCAACTGAGGCTTACGGAGAGAAAGGTATCCGCC
>JBEAPM010000171.1:0-3966 GCA_041164445.1 Cyanobacteriota bacterium | reverse complement strand
GGCTAGATATACCAGCACAGTGTGCTTTTAGCTGCTGCTCCGCTTGCAGATCCTTATTTTCGACTCGGACAGGATCTGGAAATTCAATATAGTCTCAAAATTTTTACGCGAACTGAGAGTTTTAAGTATATGATGTAGAAAAGGAAACTGGTTTTTCCGCAAGACTCAGGGTTAATCATGAAACGTCATCCTCATTCATCTCCCCTTTCCAGTTCAGCCAGTCCTTTGTCGGAGAGTGATCTGATTGATTCTCTAAGTCCAAGTGCGATGGATCAAATCCTCATTTACCTCGCTTTCACCGCAATGCGAACTGGTGGGCACCGCCATGGCGCTTTTTTGGATGCAGCGGCTACTGCTGCCAAATGTGCAGTTTACACGACCTATCAAGAACAGGAAGGGAATCTCCGGATGACGGGGATGCTGCACCATATTGAGCCGAAACGGGTCAAAGCGATCGTTCAGGAAATTGAATCAGCGTTGCACCAGGGGAATTTGCTGAAACTGCTGGGATCTCAGGAGCCGGGATATTTGATTCAGTTACCCTGTTTGTGGCTAGAGCGCTATCCTTGGCAAACGGGTGAGGTGCGCTTAGCGGGCAGTAGTTTGACCCCGGCGGAAATGTCCCAAATTGAAGCCCAGTGTCCCCCCGATCTGCCCAATGCGAAGATTCTCAACGTCTTCCAGTTTATGGACATGATTGAACTCCTGCACAATCGCCATCAAGAAAGTTTTCCTAGCGATAAACGCACCCCCCTCAGTGAGTCCCTGGCGGAGCATATTCGCCGTCGTCTCATTCATTCGGGCACAGTTTTAACCCTAGAAAATTCGAGAGGGTTACCCTTTTATGTCTTAGCTCGCTCTTCCTATGCCCCAGTGGGGGAAGACGAACGGAACTCCGTCGTGATCGAGGATACGGCCCGCTATTTTCAGTTGATGCGCAGTTGGGCCCAGCAGGAGGAAGGTCAAGAGCAAGATGTGTTGAGAATTTTGGAAGAGTTAGCTATTCCGCCAGAACAAGTGCCCGCAGCCATTCAGGACTTGGATCAACTCCTACGCCATTGGGCCGATCGCTATCACCAGGATGGTGGACAAGGGTTTGCGGTTCACATGGCGGCTGGGGTGGTAGAGCGTTAGGCTCAAGTTGGGCGCGTCATCACTTCAGTCATCAACTGCATTTTGAACAAACGATCCGCTCCGATACAGCAATCCTAAATGGGTTGTATGGTGTGCGCCCTTTGGGCGCGCACCACACAACCGTTTCAGCAGTCTAGTCCTTACAACTGATTTAGGACTGCTGTATCCTCTACGGTAAACCCTTCATTCGTGGTTTAAGAATTTTAGGGGCAGCCCAAGGAGCCACAATGGAGACCTTGAATCCATGAATCGAGTTGCCCCGCTTTAATAGGGCTAAAACACGTTAGGATACGGTTGCCTTTGTCTTTCTGGGTTGCGTTTTTCAAGTTTGTCGGTTGTTTTCTCTATGTCCCCCCTACAAATTCTTCTGATTGAAGATGATGAGTTATTTCGCCTGGGTTTAAGGGTACGACTGGAACAGGAAACGGATTTAGCGATCGTTGCTGAGGCAGTAGATGGTGAAAGTGCTTTAACGTTGCTCACTGAACTGACGATCGATGTGGTGTTGCTAGATGTTGGGTTACCGGGATTAGGGGGGCTAGAAACCTGTCGCCAGATTAAGCAGCGCTATCCCCACCTACCCATTTTGGTGTTAACGTCTCATACCCAGTCTGCCCTCATTCAGCGGCTCATTGAAGCCAAGGTGCAAGGGTATTGCCTCAAGGGTCTGAAGGCGGAGCAGTTAGTCTTGGCCATTCGCTCTGTGGCAACGGGGGCTTCTTGGTGGGATCCGGTGGCGACGGAAATGATTCAGAGCACGTTCACCCTTCAATCTGCCGAACTCCCTACAGAGTCTTCCTCCTCCCCCGTGTTGACCCAACGGGAACAGGAAATTTTGCGGTTAATTGCAGCGGGGAAAACCAATACGGAAATCGCGGCTTTGCTGTATATCACCACAGGAACGGTGCGGGTTCATGTCCATACGATTTTGAAAAAGTTGGATGTGCGCGATCGGACTCAGGCGGCGATTCTGGCTATCCAAAAGGGCTTGGTTTGAGGGTGGGAATCAGGATGAATACAGTTGCAAAATGAACCAAGGAGTCAGAAAGGTAAACAGTAGACTTAAGGGAGCGCCCACGCGGGTAAAGTCCAGGAATTTGTACCCTCCAGGACCATAAACCATGGTGTTGGTCTGGTAGCCGATGGGGGTCATAAAGCTATTGGACGCAGCAAAGGTTACGGCATACATGAAGACAACGGGGTCGAGTTGGAGGGTGCGGGCCGCTTCCACCGCCACCGGCAACATTAAAACGACGGTGGCATTGTTGGAGAGGATTTCCGTCAACAGGGCGGTAACGCCGTAAAAGAAGACCAGGAGCCAGTACGTGGACACTTTTCCCCCCACACTCACTAGGCCATCCGCTAGCCATTGAGTGGTGCCGGAGTTTGTCATGGCAAGGCCTAGGGGAATTAAGCCCGCCAGGAGAAAAATGACATCCCAGCGCACAGATCCATAGATTTCACCCGGTCGGAGGCAGCCCGTCACCACCATGAGAATGACTCCCGCTAAAGAGGCTTGCAAAATCGGCACCCATTCTAGCGCTGCCACCACAATCACGCCCACAATGATCGCGATCGCAATCCAGGCTTTATCCGATCGTAGGTTTTCCGCTTCCCGCTGATTCAGCACCAGTAATTCTCGACTGGTTTGTAAACCAATCAAACTTTGTTTGGGCCCTTGCACCAGGAGCAGATCCCCAAAGCGTAACCGCACCTGTCCTAAGCGTTCCCGCAGGAGGGCTTCTCCGCGGCGAATGGCTAAAATAGTGGCGTTATACCGCTGCCGAAAGCGTAGCTCTTGGAGGGTCGTTCCCACTAGGCGGGAGTTGGAGAGAATCAAAACTTCACTGATGCCTTCCTCTTCCGTGGTCAGTTCATCGGAGAATTTGACATCCGCGAGGATTTCGATCCCCTGTTCTTCTCGAATTTGCAGCAGATCAGAGGGTTTGGCCCGCACCAGTAAAATATCCCCCGCTGCTAGAGACTTGTCGGCAACGGGTTGGGGAAAGTGACTCCCGTTCCGGATCAGTTCCAAAACATCGAGATCAAATTTGCGCTGGATCTGGCTGCTGTTGACACTTTGACCAATCAAGCTGGAGTTGGGGGGAATGACCACTTCACTGACATAATCCGCCAGTTGATAATCTTTTTCTTGATCTTGGGCGGGTTTGCGATCCGGTAGTAGGAGGGGAACCGCGATCGTGAGGTAAGTGACTCCTAGGGTAAACGTCACTAAGCCGAGGGCCGTGAACTGAAATAACTTAAATTCTCCATATCCCAGTTGAGCGGAGATGCCACTGGCGAGAACGTTGGTGGAGGTTCCAATGACCGTGAGCATCCCCCCCAGTACGGTGATGTGGGAAAGGGGCATTAGGAGCTTAGAGGGAGAGATATTTTGTTTGCGGCACCAGTCTTCGACAATGGGCAGAAAGACCGCTACAACGGCGGTGTTGTTAATAAAGGCGGTAATGGGGCCAACAATGATACTCAAAGCCAAAAGCTTCGGGCGTAAGTTGGCGTGATTCCCCAGTTTGAGGAGTAAGTTCCGGGCCAGCAGTACGGCCCCTGTGCGGGAAATACCGGCACTGAGAATAAACATGGCTAGGACAGTAATGGTGGCGGAGTTACCAAAGCCAGAAATCCCTTCCTCCGGTGTAACCAGTCCCAAAAACATTAGGACTACAGCGGTGATGAGGGCAGTCATGTCTGCGGGGAACCATTCGATGACAAAGGCGATTAAGGTTAGGATGAGGACCCCAATCATCAGTAAAACAGAGGTTGGCATTGTTGAGGGAGTAGGGGGTAGGGAGTAGGGGGGTAGTTTTGAGTTTT
>JBEAPM010000170.1:0-3580 GCA_041164445.1 Cyanobacteriota bacterium | reverse complement strand
GTGCATTTGTAAAAAACTTATGCTAGGATTAAAACCCTGTAACGGGGCGTAGCGCAGCTTGGTAGCGCACTACTTTGGGGTAGTAGGGGTCGTGGGTTCAAATCCCGCCGCTCCGATTCAGTAAAAAGCCTAGGGCCATATTGGTTCTAGGCTTTTTAGCTAGGGACTTGCATCAGTTAGCGATACAATGCTGATGCGGTGCTGGGTTCAGCCCCGATCTGTAAAACGGGGACGGGAGCGGCTAATGACGCACCCTACTCCATAGACCTTTTACGAGACTGCTGCAGATGATTACTGGGGAACTCCGTTCTAAGGTAGATAAGCTCTGGGAAACCTTTTGGAGCAATGGCATCAGTAACCCGCTCTCGGTGATTGAGCAGATCTCCTATCTTCTTTTTATTAAACGGTTGGATGAGCAGGAACTTGCCAAGGAACGGCAGGCAAAACGGCTGAATCAACCCGTGAAAGACCCTATCTATGCCACTGGGCAGCAGCATTGTCGGTGGTCTAGCTTCAAAAACCTGGACAATGCCGATGCTTTGCTGCGCGTGGTGAGGGATGAGGCGTTTCCCTTCATTAAAGATATGGGGGGCTTTTCCGGCTCCAATGCCTATGCCCGTCACATGAAGGATGCGGTCTTTCTCATTGCGTCTCCGGCCCTGCTAGTGAATGTTGTGGATCAGGTCGATAAAGTACTCAGTTTAATTGAACAACAAGCCAAAGCCGCCAAGACCCCTCAAGACAAGTCCTACGTGGATTTGATGGGGGATCTGTACGAGTACATGCTTTCCAAGTTGAGCCAGGCGGGACAAAATGGTCAGTTTCGGACTCCTCGCCACATTATTGAGATGATGGTGGAACTCATGGCTCCTTCGCCCCGCGACATTATTTGTGACCCGGCCTGCGGTACGGGGGGCTTTTTGGTGGCAGCGGCAAAGTACATGCAAAGCCTTAAAGATGCGCAGGGCAATCAAGTGATCAATGCTCCGGGCAACCGAGAACACTTCAATACGGAGATGTTTCACGGGTTTGACTTTGATGCCACCATGCTACGGATTGGCAGTATGAATATGATGCTGCACGGCATTGAAGATCCTAAGATTGAAGCCCGTGATTCCCTCTCAGAAGATCATGCAGGGGTAGAAGAAGCCTTTACCCTGGTGCTGGCCAATCCGCCCTTTAAGGGGGCTGTGGAGAAGTCAACGATCGCTAAAGACCTGACGAAAATTGTCTCCACCACCAAGACCGAACTGTTATTTGTGTCCTTGTTTTTGCGATTGCTGAAAAAAGGCGGTCGAGGGGCTGTAATTGTACCGGATGGGGTGCTGTTTGGTTCCTCCAATGCCCATAAAACGATTCGGCAAACCTTAGTGGAAGACCATACCCTGGAAGGGGTGATCTCCATGCCCTCCGGTGTATTTAAGCCCTATGCTGGAGTCTCTACGGCTATTTTGATTTTTACCAAAACCGGCTCTGGGGGAACGGATCAGGTTTGGTTCTACGACATGGAAGCGGATGGCTTTTCCTTAGACGATAAGCGCAATCCCATCGAGAAGAATGATATTCCTGATCTCTTAAAACGCTGGAGCGATCGTAACCCAGAAAAAGATACAGACCGTACAGCCAAAGCTTTTTTTGTGCCTAAGTCAGACATCGAAGCCAACAATTATGACCTCTCCATTAACCGCTACAAGGAGATTGAGTATGAGGAGGTGCAATACGATCCGCCCAAGGTGATTTTGCAACAGTTACGATCGCTGCAAACCGAAATTCAGCAAGACCTAGATGCGCTGGAGGAAATGTTAGGGTAAGGAATCATCACTGGAAAGCTGGAATCCTAAAGTTTGGCTACCAACTTAAGGCGGAAGAGTGCGGCGCGGAGCGCCGCACTCTTCCATTAAATTTTTCCGCTTTCAGTGGAAAGCCTAAAGTTTTGAAGTTTGATGTTTTGTGGAGCAGTATCAATGATTGTTTTAACGGCAACTTACAAGGATGGACAAATAGTACTGGAACAACCATTGCCCCTAAATCTTGAAGGCAAGCGCTTTCAGGTTTTTATGCAAGAGCTTGATCAAAACAAGCCTAATCGTCGTGAACCGGGTAGCGCTAAGGGGCAAATTTGGATGGCTCCGGACTTTAACGAGCCACTAGAAGACTTTGAGGCATATTATTCATGAGTGTGTTGATTGATACTCATACGTTCCTCTGGTTCATCAATGATTCTGATCAATTAAGTGAGGTCGCCCGATCGCTATTGCAATCTGATTTGGATTTATGGATAAGTTCAGCCAGTCTATGGGAGATTGCAATTAAGATAAGTGTCAATAAATTAACTTTTCCTGACCCATTCTCTGATTTTTTAGCAATGCAATTAAAGGTGAATGAAATCGAAATTTTAATGCCAACGATTGCTCACTTTGAGTTAGTCTCTAAGCTTCCCCTTCATCATCGTGATCCATTTGATCGCCTTCTAATTGCTCAAGCTACAACTGAAGGGATTCCAATTGTCAGCATTGATAAGGCTTTCGATGCTTATGATGTTCAGCGTCTTTGGTAAGCTTAAGCAGTTACGATCGCTGCAAACCGAAATTCAGCAAGATATGTTAACCTCTGTGTAATCTAACTAACGTTAGACTTTGAACCTACCCGCTGAGTTTGAATGTCACTATGACTAGCTCCTCCTCATCTCATCTGGAAAGCACCTGGGAACAGAGCGTTCATAATGTTCCTGTCTATAGCGTAACCAATGCTTCACGTTACCTGCATATTCCACGAACAACCCTCATCAATTGGCTCAAGGCTCAGTTTTGCTCGTCCTATACCCTACAAACTGGGCATAAATATCGTTTGCCACTCATCCAGCGTCCCGTACCTGAAATGTCTCAACTTTCTTTTACGAACCTCGTAGAAGCTCATCTGTTAAGGGTTATTCAGGCAAGTCGCAAAGTTTCTTTGTCTCAAGTTCGTATTGCTTTAGACCACCTCAATACCAACCTCAATACCAACCTCCAAACGCCTCATCCGTTGGTTGAATCTAGCTTTAGGGTCAAAGGATCAGAGCAGTTTATTAAGGCTATTTTTCCAGAAGAAGACGGCAAAAAGATGTTAAATATTTTGGATAAATTGCTCGATCGTCTTGAATGGGATAAGACTAAAAAGATTTCTAAGCTTTTCCCTTTTATCGGAGATGACCTCTTTGATAATGCTCAAAAAGTTATTACGATCGATCCTCAGGTTTCTTTTGGAAAACCAACGATTACAGGAACAGGTATTCCCACAGAAGTTATTTTTGACTTTTATCAAGCGGGTGACTCCATTGATACGATCGCAGAAGAATATCGTTGTTCTCCGGAAATCATCAAAAGTGTTATTGAATTTGAGGATAGAAAATCTAAAAATCACTACCACGCTGCGGCATGACGGATTTAATAAAAGGGAGTCCTGATCATGGTAGAAACCTTAGCCATTGAAAGAGTAACGCTTTACAACCTAGAGCAAAACTTTAATTTGCAGTTGGCGCAGGATGCCCATTTCTTTGATGAATGGCAGCAAAACTTACCCCCCTTAACGATCGCTGAAC
>JBEAPM010000169.1:0-3184 GCA_041164445.1 Cyanobacteriota bacterium | reverse complement strand
TCCGAGCTAGGGAAGCACTCGGAAGTCTGTAACATCTAGTGACTCGATGGGCTATTCACCTCTTACGTTGTCCGAATTGGCTCGGACAATCCCCGTCGCTTTAGCGCGGGGTTGGTGAACTGTGACCTCCCGGAATGTTTATAAGAGTTCCCTTCCAGATTAGCTTACTCTACACCTCATCCCCCAAAGACAACGCCACAAACCGAGCCGCCGCCTCAGCATTAATCCCCCGCAACGATCGGACAATCTCAACGTTTTCATGCCGCAGGCTTATCATCTCCGCAGTGGGATCCCGCGTATCCATCACCACCTCGGAACCATAACGATCTAACCTGACTTATAATCGGTGTAGATCCCAGAGCAACCTGAGCATACAAATTATGTCTAACCTTGAACAACTGAACAAAGACATTGCAGCCTTGCCTCAAGGAGCCCAGCAACTGGTCATTGATTTAGTAGACTTGCTAAAACAGCATTATTCTATAATTTTACCAAGTTCAATTCAACCCATAGACTTTACCAACAATCCCTTCGTTGGGATGTGGATTGATAGATTAGAAACGCAGGATAGTATTGCCTGGGTTAGACAAGTGCGACAACAACATTGGCACAAATAAATGACTTCGATTTTGATAGATACTGATATTCTAATTGATATTGCTAATAACGATGAGCTTGCTAAAAATCGTCTGATTGATGAAAGCCGAAACTCAACCTTAGTTGTGTCTGTAATTACAGTCATGGAACTAACTGTTGGATGTCGAAACAAAATCGAAATACAGAATATGAACCGCTTTTTAACACAATTTCAAATTGTTACGTTAACACCTCAAATTAGCAATCGAGCTATACAGCTATTGCGAAATTATTATCTCAGTCATGGACTTTTAATCCCCGATGCACTGATTGCAGCTAGTGCGATCGAGCAAAAAATTCCGCTTCTTAGTAAAAATCAGCGAGATTTTCGGTTTATTCAAGACTTAAATTTGCTCACATACCCCTAAAACCTAACCATTCTTCGCTCGTCCCTCTCCTACACTTCATCCCCTAAAAACAACGCCACAAAGCGCGCCGCCGCCTCAGCATTAATCCCCCGCAACGATCGTACAATCTCAACGTTTTCATGCCGCAGGCTTATCATCTCCGCCGTCGGATCTCGCGTTTCCGTCACCCATCAATTCAGATTCGATCGTCCCAAAGCTTCAGGCAACTGCTATGATACGGATAATCAGAGTCATTTGTAAGCTTTGAAGTGAAAGGTGAATTATGACCACAGAAACAGAAATATGGCTCATTACATATATTCTGCAAATTCTTCAAGGGGATCGTCAAAATCATCTGGCAATGGTAGGACAAAAGTGCCCTCTAGAATGCCTGAACGGCGTTTTTTCTGTGGTGTTTCTACAGATTTTAGATGGTTTTTTAGTAAATATTTAGCATAGTGCAAAACCTCTTGTTTCAAAGAGTCCGACATCTAAGTAATGGTCTCAAAAATCTCAGCGTCTAATGTGTGTACCTCTGATGTCACTTCTGGAATCATCTCTCCCGCACAATGCCTAAATCCTCTACCTTCCAGGTCAGGTTGGAACCCGATCCCACTGCCATAATATTCTGGGGTTTAATGTCCCGATGGATAATCCCTTTGCTATGCAGAAACTTCAGGGCTTCTGCAACGTGCCGGACTGCTACTTTTGCTTCTTCGATCGTGAAGGACGATCGCTCTAAGCGCTTCGCTAAATCTTCCTTTGCCAGTTCCATCACTAGACCTAAAGCATCGATCGCACCTTTTAGTTTCCCTTCTTCCAGAACGTAGGTTTCAATGATGTGGGGATGGCGCAGATTTGCGGTGGTTTGGAATTCCTGAATAAAGGCATCCAAATTGGGGGTTTGGAAGGAGTTAAAGATCTTGATGGCTACGGTACGAATAGGGCGATCGGCCACCACTTCATCGGCTTTGAAGACGGCTCCAAAACCCCCTACCCCCAGCAGTGTTTTCAGGTAGTACTTGCTGCTAAATTGCGTCTCTTCGCAGGATTTCCAGAAGGCGTGTTCGTTCATGACTTTGACTTTTTTTCCAGGTGATCAGGACAAACCGGCGGGGCTGAACCGATAGATTTAGCCTATCAAGGGGAGGGCTATTCAGGAATGGAAAGGCTATGGAATTTAGGCTTTCCACTGAAAGCGAAAAAATTTAATGGAAGAGTGCGGCGCTCTGCGCCGCACTCTTCCACCTTAAGTTGTTAGCCGGAATTTAGATGTAAGTCGTCAGTTTGGTACTCATACGAGGTTCTGACCCTATTTAGGGCTGTTGTATAATCAGAAGGCAGCTTTAGGGAGAGATGTGGGTATGGCTACAACTCGGGAACAGTTACTTCAGGAATTGGGAGGAGTTTCAGATGAGGTGCTTCTGCCCTTACTTGAATTTGTTCGACTCCTTAAAGCTTATCCTCAGAACAGTCGGATTTTAGGTCAGATGTTATGCGATTGTTTTGAGCTTTTAGAACCTACAGTGGACTATGAGCAGTGGCTCACAGAAACAAGGAGTAAGGTTGCTGTAGCGCTGGCGGAAATTGATCGAGGTGAATTGTTAGACAGTGAAGAGGTGATCAATCGGCTTCAGACCAAGGTAAACCACGCCCGGAGTCAAACCTTGTGAGTCGCTATCAAATTTCTCCCATAGCCAGCCGCGATTTAGAAACGATCGTTGACTATTTTCTGGAGAAAAGTGTTGATGCAGGAGAGCAGTTTATCCAGGATTTCAATCAAAAATGTGTTTACTTAACTCAGTTCCCTTTTTTTGGTCGATCTTACCAGGATGTCGCTCCCGAACTCAGAGGTATTCCATTACGGGGATATGTGATTTTTTACAAGGTGGTGGATAACGGTATTGTGATCGTGAGGGTTCTGAGTGGTTATCGTGATTTCAAGAGTCTGTTTGGTGAGTGAAGCACGGCTCAAGTCTGATCGAAGAGGAGTAAGCCGCAGCATAACTAACGCTCTACGGTAATTTGTAAAATCAAACCCAAACCTTTGCGGGTTTCTAGTAACCTAAATCCCTCGCCACCAGAGGCGTTGAACTCCTTGCGGATCTCACGGGCTAAAGTTTGGAGATCGTTAGGTAGCATTCTGTCAGCTTTCTCTGGCCAGATGGCTTGAATGAGTTCTTCATAGGTACAAACGATCG
>JBEAPM010000168.1:0-2532 GCA_041164445.1 Cyanobacteriota bacterium | reverse complement strand
TCAAAATTTTCAGCAATTATACCCCGTCATTCCTTTGCCAACGTGGCTAGCACCTTAAGCTGGAAGAATTCAGCGCTCTGCTATGCAATTTTTTCGCCTTTAGTGGAAAGCCATCAATGTTTGCCACTTCACCGCTCCAGAGGCTGAACTTCCACCAGATAAAATTCCGCCCGCGATCTTACTGCGGTATGATTTGAGGCATTCCTTCATCTTGCTTTACGGTTCATGTTCTCCAAGGAAAGCCTGTTTGCCTTGTCCCTCTTTCCCTACCTGGGGTTTCTCTGGTTTCTGACGCGATCGGGTCAGACCCCCCGCCTAGCCTTAGTCGGATTTTATCTCACCCTTGTTTTCGTCTTTGTCACCATTCCTGCCGGTATCTATGCCCAAGTCCAATACCAACAACCCCTCGCAGATGTAGATTGGCTACACGGCGGGGCAGAAGTATTTTTAACCTTAGCGAATATCTGTGTTGTCCTCGGCTTTCGTCAAGCAATTGAAAACCGATAGGTCATGAATGCATTGTAATCCTCTACACTAGAACTAATCGTTTTCTAAGCAAGAGCAGGATCGGATCGGGATGCTCACTTCAACTGGACAGTTATGAAAATTCTGGTACTCGCATGGGAATTCCCCCCCAGGATTGTGGGAGGCATTGCTCGACATGTAGCAGAGCTTTATCCCGAGATGATCAACTTGGGGCATGAAATTCATTTGCTGACCATTGAGTTTGGTGAAGCACCGGCTCAGGAGATGGTAGAGGGTATTCATGTCTATCGCGTACCGGTTCCCCCCAATGAAGATTTCTTTGCCTGGGTTGGGCAAATGAATTTGAGTATGGGTAATAAGGGGGGCAAACTGATTCAGGAAATGGGAGATTTTGATCTGATTCATGCCCATGACTGGCTAGTGTCCGATGCGGCGATCGCCCTCAAACATCTCTTTAAAATCCCCCTCATTGCCACGATTCATGCCACAGAATATGGGCGTTGCCACGGCTTACATAACGAAACTAATTTTTATATTAATGACAAAGAAAAAGAGTTAACCCATGATGCTTGGCGGGTCATTGTTTGTACGCAGTATATGAAGGCGGAGGTGGAGAATATTTTAGCTTGTCCAGGGGATAAAATTGATATTGTCTATAATGGCATTCGTCCCCATAAAAAGCATAAGGATCCGACATTTGACTATCATAGTTTCCGCAAAAAATTTGCTGAAAATGCAGAAAAAATTGTCTACTATGTTGGGCGAATTGCCCCAGAGAAAGGGATAGAGGTTTTGCTTCAAGCTGCGCCCAAAGTCATTAATGCGTTTGGGGCCGGTGTACGATTCATTGTCATTGGCGGTGGCTATATCCAACACCTCAAAGACTTGGCGGATTCTATGGGAATTCTAGACTGTTGCCAGTTTACAGGGTTTATGCCAGATGAAGATTTAGACCGGTTTCAAACGATCGCTGATTGTGCGGTATTCCCCAGTTTGTATGAACCCTTTGGGATTGTTGTCTTAGAAAGTTTTGCCGCTAAGGTTCCTGTAGTTGTCTCGGATGTGGGTGGATTCTGTGAAGTGGTGCAACATCAAAACACAGGTATAGTCACCGCTGCCAATGATCCCGACTCCCTCGCCTGGGGAATTTTAGAAGTCTTACAAAATCCAGAACGATCGCGGCAATGGGTTGAGAATGCCTATGCCGATTTAGAAAAACGATTTTGCTGGCGAACCTTAGCCCGTGAAACGGAACAAATTTGTCAGCAAGTTGTTCAAGAGCGTCAACACGTTGAATGGTGAAGTATGCAGAAAGTATTTGCCTGGTTTGCCCAGGGTCGTGTTGCAGTTTTTATTACCACTTTTCTCCTCACCCTCTTGGTCTACGTCCTGAGGGGAACGGGCCTATTTGCGATCGTTCCGGGGTGGATTTTCTTGCTCCTCTTTGCCATTACCTATATTCTCTTTTTCCTCGCCATTCACCCTAAACGCCAGTTCTGGTAGAGTCTTTAAGCTTTCTGACCATCAAGCGTTATGACTACCAATATGCCCCTTTGGCAGCAGTTGTGGCGACTCGCCCAGCGGCAAACGGTACCCTTTCACACCCCAGGACATCAGCAGGGCCAGGGCATTTTGCCGGATTTAGCCCAGGCTTGGGGGACGGAACTCTTTCGCCATGATTTACCGGAACTCCCAGGGTTAGATAATTTACTCGATCCAGAGGGGGTGATTGCCGATGCTCAATCCTTGGCCGCGGAGACGTTTCATGCCGATCGGACTTGGTTTTTAGTCAATGGTTCCACCGTGGGGATCATGGCGGCACTCTTAGCGATCGTTCCCCCGGTTGCTTCTGCCCCCACCAAGCTTTTACTCCCCCGCACTGTCCATCGCTCCGCCATTACTGGACTGGTCTTGAGTGGGCTTCACCCCGTTTTCCTCACCCCCGCCTATGATCCCCACTGGGATCTCGCCGCCCCGTTAGATCCTCAAAAGGTCGCGGAGGGTTTAGCTCAACATCCCGATTGTGTTGGGGTTTTTCTCGTTTCC
>JBEAPM010000167.1:0-6938 GCA_041164445.1 Cyanobacteriota bacterium | reverse complement strand
GATGCCAGCTACGATACCCAGATGATCTAAATTTTTGACTTGGACGCTCATCCGAGTCCTCCCTCAATAAATAGCTTTAGATTTTATACGATTTCGCTATCTACCTGCGGAATGTAGGCTGAAAGCGAAAAAATTGAACGGAAGAGGGCGGCGCGGAGCGCCGCACTCTTCCGCCTTAAGTTGCTAGCCGAAAATCGGTAAGATTGGAAATGAGCTTACGCTCCCCAAGCCAAAGTACATGGATGGGCTGCTCAGACACTCAGTCCATTTTAGGCAACCCACAAGCCTTGACTGAACCGAATTGAGTATATGGCTAATAAAATCCCAAAAAAGATGATTGTTCCATATCCCCAACGAGCATGTCTATCTAGCAAAATGCCTAAGGATAAACTTAAAGGAGCAATTGCATAAACATAGCGTTCTGCGGAAGCAGTTCGTCCAGAGCTAAAAATGATCAAAAAGCTAAAAATTCCATATAAAATATATGAGTTCGGTAACTGACTACGACTATGCCAAAATAAATAGAGACCACCAAAAACCATGCCTAAATTAATAAAAGGGTTTCCAGATAAAACCCATAACAGAAAAATTACAAAAAAACATCCATAGGTTGATTTTACGCCCCACTGCTTACGATAGCGCCATAAAGCTAAAAACAAGGCTATGATTATTAGCATGGCGACAATGTATAAAGGGTCTTTTAGAGTTCCATATTTTGTATTGATAAATCCAAATAATAGTTGAGATACCATTTTCAACCATCCCTCTCCCCAAAACGACTGATCGGAGGGATTCCAGGCTTTTTGCACTTTAAGAAAAGCCAATGGTTCATGGAATTGAAACCAGCAATAAGCCATATAACTAAAAATACCAGTGATGGAAAAAATTGCAGATAAATAAGCAGATATTTTTCTCTTTTGTCGCCAAGATGCCAGTAAAAAAGCAGGTATTAAAGCAAGTCCTGTCACACGAGTTGCTGTCGATAAACTTCCAAAAATACTTGCAAGAAAATATTTCTTTTTTTCAAAAAATACCAGAGCACTAATACTAAAAAAGAGGAATAAACCCTCGGTATAAATTACTGTACAGAACAAAGAAAATGGGCACCAAGCTAAAATAGCAATACTCCATTGAGCAATAGTTTTACTGTAATTTTCAAAAATCCATGTGTAAAATAGAATTAATGCTACTAAAAAGCCAAGGCTATTAATCAAAACACCAGCACTTTCAAAAGATAATCCCCAAAACATTAAGATTTTAATTGATAATGGATATAAAGGGAAAAAAGCAACATTATAACCTTCGCCATCACTAGTATATTGGTAGCCATTCATTACAATTGATTTGTAGTGTAAGCTGTCCCATTCGGAAAACGCATCCCAGCCAAAATGAGTAGATGCTAAATCTTGAGATGTTTCAGTAGATAAAAAAGGAATAATAAAGGCGATTAAAAGTCCTACAACAATTCGACTAATAGCCCACATTTTTATAGGGAATAAATAATTGTTTGTGTCCATTTTTAAGTTCATTTTTTTAAATATTATAGCAATCCTAAATGGGTTGTGTAGTGTGCGCCCTTTGGGCGCACACTACGGTTTCAGCAGTCTAGTCCTTACAACTTAAGGTTAAGATAGTCAATGGGCTAAACTTTGTCACTTTCATCAGAAATTAACACAGAATTTAGAACCCAAGATCGCAGATCAATGATCAATGTATATTAACTTCTTTGACTGTGTAAAGAGGGCGTTGCTTTACTTCGTCATAAATCCTGCCAATATATTCTCCTAAAATACCGATTGAAATTAATTGAACAGAAGACAGGAAGAAAATAGCGATCGTAATAAAAGCATAACCAATCAGTTGACTTCCTGGAGATATAATTCTCCAATATAACGTTAAGAACATCATAAAGATGGAGAATGCTGCGGCAACCCACCCTAAGTAAGCGGAAAATCGTAACGGAGCTTTTGACATAGAAATAACACCATCAATGGCTAGTCGTAGTGATTTAAAGAAAGTATATTTAATCATGCCTGCAATTCTTGGATCTCGTTCAAATAAGATAGAAGTTTGATTGAATCCAACCCAGGCCCTTAAGCCACGCAGATAACGATTCCGTTCAGGCATGGAATTTAAAGTATTAACGACTTGTCGATCTAATAGACAAAAATCACCTGTATCGGCAGGAATTTTAACATCATCGGCACACAATTGTAAAATCCGGTAAAACAGATAGGCGGTTAAGCGTTTAAACCAGGTTTCCTGCTTACGAACTATCCGTTGTGCATAAACAACCTGATACCCTGACTTCCGTTTATCTATCATTTGAGGTACGATTTCGGGCGGATCTTGAAGATCAGCATCCATGATAATTACTGCCTCTCCTTTGGCGAAATTTAGACCTGCTGTTACTGCAATTTGATGACCAAAATTTCGAGCAAAACTGATATAGCTAATCTGGTGATCCCGCTGATGTAATTCCCGAATGAGCTTTAAAGATTGATCTTGACTACCATCATCTACAAACAATAATTCAGACTCTCCCTCTAGGGTAAGCATCATGGCTGAAAGACGATCGTAGAGTAGGGGGATAGTTTCCTCTTCATTAAAAATAGGAATTACAAACGAATAATTAAGGGGTTGAACCATTGGTTATACAAGTTGACTATATAATATGATTTCGGGGATACCTTCAGGGAAGGCATACAAAAGGATAGCGTATTTATATTATCAGTTTTATAGATAAAATAAGCAATAGGGAACTTGGCGATCGTCATGATTTTTCCCCCTGATCTATCTAGCCTAGATCCCAGGATTCCTATATTGATTTCCGTAATAAGCTTCTGCGGTTTTTCTCTCTTCACTACTACAGCAGTCCTAAATCAATTGTAAGGACTAGATTGCTGAAACCGTTGTGTGGTGGGCGCCCTTTGGGCGCACACCACACAACCCATTTTGGATTGCTGTAGAGGGGCGACCAACTTAAGGCGGAAGAGTGCGCCGCTCCACGCCGCACTCTTCCATTAAATGTTTTCGCTTTCAGTGCAAAGCCAATCAATCGCTCCTCCTTAAGGTATGGGTACAAAACAAGCTGCCCTAACTGAAAAGCCCGATCAGGATCGATAAAATTCCACACACAATGGCAACCCAGAAACCTATCTTGAGCGCCGTTTGGGATCCTTTTTTCTCTTCAATCAATTCTGCCTCGGTCTTGTAGGTAATAATAAAAGGTTGCTCAGCATCCTGGGGCTTGTCCACCATCAGTTGATTTTCCCGATCGTTAACTTCCCCGAACACATAGAGAGGTGTTCCCGTGCGCAACACCCATTCCTGAAAGCGATACCCTAAAATCCGATGCTCTTTGGATTGCTTAGGCGAATGATCCAGCTTGAAGTTGCGATAGCGAATTTTGCGCTCTCCCCCATAGGGTTCATAGTGATCCACCACTTGTAGCGCCTCAATATTGGCCTGATTAGGATTGACAAAAATTTTGCCCGTGGCATCTTCCAGTTGAAAGCGGATGGAGGTTTCATTGCCAGCCAGCTTTCGGGTGTCCCGTGAGGTTTTACGAACCCGTTTGCCCTCATCGTTGGTTTCGTAGTAGGTGCGCTCGTACTCTTCCTCAATGTTGGTGCGGTAATAAACACATTGCTCTTCCCCCAGTTCCGAGGTTAAAGGATGTTTGACCTCGATCGTTCCCTTTAACTCCACCACTTGCTGAAAGGATCCCCCGCCGATTTCCGCTGCGATCGACTCTTGAAGCTGTTTTAATTCCGCCACCGTAGAGGTATCCGTTGACCGAATCTTGAGCAGTTCTTTTCCCACCCGATCGCGCTGAGTCCGTAAAAACCAGGCCAGACCAAACAAACCTAAGCCAATCAAAAAAAACATGGACGCTATTCCTTCCTAAAGGTTTGCAGAAGGGCTCCATTGCCGCTTCCCCACAACAAAGACGATCGATGCCTATGGGTTAAGACCGTAAGGTACCCATAGAGCACCTAAGCTCTTATTCCTTTGAGTTTGAGATTATCCGCTTGGAGTGCAAGCTAAAGCCCTCAAAAAGTGCAGCCTAGATGTCGATCAGACCGATCGCTCACATGACCTTAAAACCGCTTCTCCTTTGAGCAGAAGGTTTTTGAGGACACCTCCAAAAATCAAAAAACTTGTTTCCTATTTCACCCGATTTGGGCACAAAACGGTAATCAGGAATTCTTTACAAACAGGCGCAGCATGGTAATATCGTCTTAATTATTGAGAAATCTTAATAATTCTCAATAATTCTTTTCCTCCCGCCTTGGGCGCAGTGGTGATTATTAGAGGAGCATAGGACTCATGACCCAGACCAGTCTTCGTGGTGAATTAAACAGTTCGCGAAGCGCTTCGGATCCAATCCGGGTGGGAGTGATTGGTGTTGGGAACATGGGGCAGCATCACACCCGTGTCCTCAGCCTCTTGAAAGATGTGGAATTGGTGGGTATCTCGGATCTCAATGTGGAGCGAGGCATCGATACCGCCAGTAAGTATAGAATTCGTTTTTTCAAAGACTATCGAGATTTATTAGCGATCGTTGATGCGGTCTGTATTGCGGTGCCCACTCGCTTACATTACAGCGTCGGGATGGATTGTTTGGCGGCTGGGGTTCATGTCCTGATCGAAAAACCGATCGCCGCTAGCATTGCAGAAGCAGAATCCTTAGTGAACGCAGCGGCAGAATCTCAGCGCATTCTTCAGGTCGGTCATATTGAACGCTTTAACCCTGCTTTTCAGGAATTAAGCAAAGTCCTCAAAACAGAAGAAATTTTAGCCTTGGAAGCTCATCGGATGAGCCCCTATTCCCAGCGGGCCAATGATGTGTCCGTCGTGTTGGATTTAATGATCCATGACATTGACCTGTTATTGGAATTAGCAGCTTCCCCAGTGGTGCGGGTAACGGCGAGTGGCAGCGCCGCCTGCAATAGTGGCTATATGGATTATGTGACCGCCACCCTAGGGTTTGCCAATGGCATTGTGGCAACCCTCACCTCCAGCAAAGTCACCCATCGTAAAATTCGCACGATCGCGGCTCACTGCAAAAATTCCTTAACGGAAGCGGACTTTTTAGAGAACGCCATCTTGATCCATCGACAGACCACCGCCAACTGTTTAGCCGATCATGGTCAAGTCCTCTACCGTCAAGACGGCTTAATTGAGAAAGTTCACACCAGCAATATTGAACCCTTACATGCGGAGTTAGAACATTTTGTTCACTGTGTGCGGGGCGGCTATCAACCTTCCGTTGGCGGCGAACAGGCCCTGAAGGCTCTGCGCCTAGCCAGCCAAATTGAGCAAATGGCTCTGGATGGAACAGCCTGGAATCCGACTTCCTCCTCTCTACCCTCAACTTTATCGGTTTAAGTCTCAGGTGAGACTCTGACGGTTCAGGATCTTGAGGCTCCTGGTCTCAGGTGCTGGGCGTTGGCCCTGTTGTATAGTAGGTACAGCTAGGGTAATCTGCTCTTCGCTGCTTTTGTCCCCTTATTCATTGCGCCTAAGTCGTCACTATGGCATCACTTCTTAATCTGGTTCCTTTGACCGCTTTCCTCTATCTGGGCTTAGCGGGTGCTTACCTGCTTGTCATGCCGTTGCTCGTGTATGTCTACCTCCAAAAGCGTTGGTATGTGGCCAGCAGCATCGAACGGCTGATCATGTATTTCATGGTCTTCTTTTTCTTCCCTGGCATGTTGTTGCTCACCCCCTTCCTCAACTTCCGGCCTCAGCCCCGTTCTCTGGAATCCTAATTGACCTGAGGCAACCATGCGTCGCATTGATGTTTTAAGTATTACCCTCGGCTTATTCCTTGGGGGTGGGCTATTGTACCTCACCCTCAGAGCCCTCGGGATTGAGGGAATGAATGCCGGGATTTGGACTCAGGCACTGCTGATCCTGGGATTAGTGGGCTGGGTAGGCACCTATCTAGTGCGGGTCGTTAACCAAAAAATGACCCTCAATCAACAGTTGGATGATTATAAATTAGCGGTTTTACAAAAACGGTATGAGTCTCTTTCGCCCGAGGAACAAGCTGCTTTAACCGCTGAAGTCGAAGCTGAACGCCAGCGCCGGAATACTTAAGGTCTTGGTGGAGGGCTCCACTGCCCACCCACACTTCTTTGCCCAACATGAATTTTGCGAATCGTTTATTGTTAGTTAGCACGGAGTCTGCTCCGCAAGACCCACCCCCTCCGGCCTATCCACCCTGCTATTTAAGTCAGATTTTAAGGGCCTACCTCCAACACTATCGATCGGGGGAGCAATCGGCGGGGTTCCAGTCCGTATCGGTGCATCCTTTACAGGCAGGGGTCAACCTAGAAGCGTTATGGCAGCAGGTGAATGTTCCCGAGACTCGCTGGGTCTTGGTGGAGGCTCACGAAAGCCTAGCCAGTCCGTTGTATGCGGACACGACGGTGGCGGATCTCGCCTGGGATTGGCGTTTAGCAACCATATTGCTAGTGCCTCTGACCCCCCACACCATTAGTCAAACGATCGCTTATACCGCCTTGGCTCGTCAGAGTCGTTGTCATCTCAAGGGCATTCTCTACGTTGCCCCGAATTCCCAGGCCTGGGACGATCGCTTTGAACTGGCTCCACCCCATTTTCTGCAGACCTTTACCCAGTTACCGATCTTGGGCATGCTACCCCCTTGGCCAGAGCAGGCTTCCTCTAAAGATCTAGCGCAACTGGCAGCAAACTTACACTTAGAATATTTTTTCCCCTGTTGGAGCCCTCCGGCGGCCCTGTCTGCTTAAGGGTTATCAGATCAACGAGAATTTACTTTAAAACTTGCCCAAAATACTGGGACTGCTCCAGGCTAACAAGAGGAGGGGCAGACCAAAAAAGATAAACCCGACCCAACTGACCGCCAGGATTTTACGATCGTTTGCGAGGCGGGCTAACTGGGTGGC
>JBEAPM010000166.1:0-5577 GCA_041164445.1 Cyanobacteriota bacterium | reverse complement strand
CCAATGCCTCGGGCAAAAAGCTCCGTTTGCTCAAAGATCGGTGTGCGAATTTCTCGATAAGCAGCCCGTTGTAAAATTGTTCTGGCCTGCTGTTCAACGACTTGCCAGTAAAAAGCTTCCTCCGGCAAAATATCGCGGGTTCCGCGAATGGCTTGAATAGTTGTCATATTAAGTCTCAATGGGCTATTCACCGCTTACGTTGTCCGAATGGGTTCGGTCAATCCCCCTTCCCGTTAGGATGGGGTTGGTGAACCGTTAATACGGACATTTACAGTACTGTTAATTAACCGTCAATCTCAAGCTTAGCGTAGCCCGTGAATCCGTGAATCCGTTCCAAGCGCTTGGAGAGTCCATCTTACGCTATCCTAAGACTGAAGCGTTTTGGCAGTGTTTCATGCAGTTTTCCTCTTTTTTTAGCTCGATCCAGCGATTCATCCACTCCCGCGTCCGAGGTTTAATCCCGCTCCTGATGGGGATAGTCGCCACTCTTGTCCTGACGTTGAACTGGAACATTGCCGCCGCGCAGGCCACTAGTGTGTATGCCATCCCCCGAGTCGCGGCCGGAGAGTCCACTTGGATTGTGGATCAGGCGGATGTTTTGAGTCGCCTCACACAAAATGAACTGCAGGACAAACTCGAGGATCTCGCTCGCCAAACGGGTATTGAACTTCGTCTCGTCACCTTCCGGCGTTTAGATTACGGTGAGACCACCCAAACCTTTGTCGATAAATTATTTGCCGCCTGGTTTGGCGAGTCCGATCGCCAGGCCGATGAAGCCCTCTTTGCTCTGGATGTTCAAACCAATTATGGGAGTCTGCATCTCGGTGAAACGGCTGCCAACTTAGTCAATGCGGAAACGATCGGAAGCATCTTAGATGAAACGATGGTGGCTCCTCTACGGGATGGCAACAAATACAACCAAGCCCTGATTGACGTAACCGATCGTCTGGGGGCCATTCTCAAGGGAGAGCCGGATCCAGGCCCACCAACGATCGCCGCAAACTTCCAGGTGGATCGCACCTTTGCCAGTCCAGAAGAGACCAAAGAAAGTAATGCCACCACGATCGTCATTGTGCTGTTAGTGATTGCGACGATCGTCCCCATGCTGACCTATTTTGCCTACGTTCGTTAACCCGCTTGGGTACCCACACAAGAATAGGAATTGTGGTGGGCAACTACACCGACCCGCCACAATCCACAATTAACCGCAGTGATCACTTCAATTCTCCCCATTCATCCTCCACTCAGGGTTAGGCATGGCTTATAAACTGCTCTTTGTTTGTCTTGGCAACATCTGCCGATCTCCTTCGGCTGAAAATATAATGCGTCACATCCTTCAACAAGCGGGGCTAGAGCAACAGATTAGCTGTGACTCTGCTGGGACAGCGGCCTACCACACCGGGGAACCCCCCGATCGCCGGATGGCAGCGGCTGCCCTCAAAGCAGGAATTACCCTGACCGGACGGGCCCGCAAATTTGTCCCCCAAGATTTTGAAGAGTTTGACCTCATTCTCGCCATGGATCGGGATAACTACCGAGACATTTTGGTTCAGGATCCCCAAGGAAAATACCGGCACAAGGTCAAAATGATGCTAGATTTTCGCCAAAATTACACCCTGACGGAAGTTCCCGATCCTTACTATGGCGGTAGCGATGGGTTTGACTATGTGATTGAGCTACTGATGGATGCCTGCAAAGGGTTATTAGATGCGTTACGGAACGAAGGCAAGATTTAAGCCGCCCGCAATGAATCGAAAGCTGCAAGTAAACCCGTTAATCCAAACCGTCATTTCTGGACGTGAAAGGGGGAGGAGGGCAGAGGCCCAATAAGGGCGCAATTTCCAGTTCTTTGACGTGGGCAGGGGTCAGGGCTTGGCAAACTTCGTAGGAATGGGTCGCTAAAATATATTGATTGTCCGGAGCCCAGTCCAATAAATCTTGAACAATTTGATATTGCCAATCGGGATGAAAGGCGATTTCTGGTTCATCCATTAAAACGATCGCATTGGTCATCTGGTAATATTTCAGCCACATAAAAATGCTCAGTCGTTTCAGTTCTCCGTGACTGAGATCTTCCGGCTGCAATTTAATCAGACGATCGTTTTCCTGAAGCTCAAAAACAGCCCCAGAGAGATCTTCATTGGGTTTCACTAAAATGCCTTTACCGAGAATGGTACTTAATTCCGTCAGGAGTTGCTTAACGTGACTATGCTCTAGATCGGCACCTTGGGAATGAATAACTTTATTAAAATCCTTATCCCGCGCAATTCTAAAGAGGGTAATTAATAAGTTAACCGATAAAAACCGATAGGGGAAAAAGTGAGTCAGTTCCTTCTCAATCTGACAAAAATCATTTTCATATTCACTGTAGACCGTATCTTTTAATAACTTACGACGGGATTCTGGAGAGGAGAAAAGAAACACCTGGGTGGAGGGTGCAGCCAAAAATAAATTGGGGGATAGCGTTTCTAGAAAAAGACCGGTTTCTTGACTCGTTAAGCCTGGAATCTTCACCAACAAGACCCCTTGACCATACTCCTCTTCGATCGTATCCGACTCCACCTCAAACGATCGGACAAGATAGGGCTTTTCCTCCAGGTGATAATCGGTCACATAGTGGAGATTATGCTGGATGAGATAATCCTCAACAGCATCACTGAGCATTTTTTCTGACGGGGAGCAATAGTTGTAATTGACCGCAGAAAAACAATAGTCAATTCCCTGATTATTCTGCAAGAGTGCTGGCTCTGATTCTGGTTCTAATTCTGATTTTAAGAGGAGACGAATAGCGCGATTCGCATACACGAAAAATTCAGGTTCATAGGTTTTTCCCTGTTCTTTAAGCCAAAACCGAGCTACCGTTCGGGAGGCAGCCCCTGGCAGCAGGGCATAACCGTACAATAAATTCTGAATGTAGCGATGTTTCTCTGGATCCCCCGCGCAATGGAGGAGCGTAAAAATTAATTGCAGTAGCGTACTCTTGCCACCACCATTTAAACTGCCGAGGGGAAAAATTCGCGGAATATAATCCGGTTCAAAAACAATATCGATCGCTTTGAGGACTCGGAAATGAGGAACTTGTACCCGTGACAAATGCATAAGAATAGGCGAGGGTGAAGACGGGCGGTCAAACTGGGTAGCAACGATCGTTGACGACCTCGGAATTGCCCACAGCCGAGTTCAATCAAGCGTCAGGGAGGGGATGTATTTTCAATGATACCGCAATCTTAAATGGGTTGTGGGGTCTGCGCCCTCCGGGCTCACCAGACAACGGTTACAGCAGTCTCGTTCTTACAACTGATTTAGGACTGCTGTACTGTAGACAATGATGATCTCCATACCACAAAATATCCAAGATGAACCAAATGTCAGCAAATGCTATCAAATGTTTCCGGTCTCCTCAATCTTTTTTTGCCGATACCGTCCAGAGGGGAGCAGGGCCGGAATGGGGCACTGAGCATCCTCATCCTGCTGAGACGAATCGGGACGGACAGGGATCCCAGGAGGCGCTACCCTTGGTTTTAGGGGCTTTAGCGGGTCTGACCTTAGGGGGGATCTTTTGTGCTAGGCAGATTTATAGTGGTCTAGTTCACCTGGGACAAGGTAGTGAAGAAATCTTTCGGGGTCATCAACTGCCAATCTTAAAGTTTCCCAGGAGGGAAGGTTGAGGCTTATGATAATTCAGTATTTGCCCGTCTGTCGATACTGCCATGACTCCCACACCTTCTTCTGAGCAATCGAACCGCATACAAGCCCTAATGGAAGCCGAGAGGTTGGAAAATATGCCTACCGATGTATTATTGAGCGTTCCCTCTGGTGGAGATCTCTTTCTACGCCAACGCTTACGAATGATGGAAGATCTCTGGGAGGCGGTATTACGCCAGGAATGTGGCCAGGAACTTGTAGATGTATTGACCAAATTGCGAGATCTCTGTTCTCCCGAGGGACAGGCCCCTGCAGCGGTGGAAACGGAACTCTTGCGCCTGGTGGAGCAGATGGATTTGGACGCAGCGATTCGGGCTTCCCGAGCCTTTGCGCTGTATTTTCAGTTGATTAATATCGTTGAGCAGCATTACGAACAGCGCCAGTATCGCTCCATTGCGGAAGATATTCACCGCAACCCGATCGATGCCAGTAAAATTCCCCTCTTTCCCACCTCCCCCTTTACGGAGTCTCCCCCTCGCCAAGCAGACTTGCTGGAAAAGAACTTGAAGGAGAGTTTTCCCCCCAAGCGTCCCCCAGCCATCTTCCGTAACCTCTTTCCCCGCTTGCAGCGTTTGAATGTGCCCCCCCAACAAATCCAGAACTTGCTGAGGCATCTCGATATTCGTTTGGTCTTTACGGCCCACCCTACGGAAATTGTGCGTCACACCATTCGGGATAAGCAACGCCGGATTGCCCAGTTGTTACGGGAACTCGATCGTTTAGATCCATCCCCGAACCAGGCCGTCAGTGCCATGGATGCGATCGAAATTACGTCGATTCGACAACGCCTCATGGAGGAAATTCGGCTGTGCTGGCGCACCGATGAGTTACACCAGTTTAAGCCGTCGGTTTTAGATGAGGTGGACTATACCCTTCACTACTTCCAGGTGGTTTTATTTGAAGCCATTCCTCTCCTCTATCAACGTTTCCGCCAATCCTTAGCCATTACCTTTCCCCAACTGCAACCCCCCAGCTATAGTTTTTGTAAGTTTGGCTCCTGGGTGGGCTCCGATCGAGATGGCAACCCCTCCGTCACGCCAGATGTCACCTGGAACACCGCTTGTTACCAGCGGGACATTGTGATTAACCGGTATATCCAGGCGGTGGAAGATTTGCGCAACCTCCTCAGTCAGTCTTTGCACTGGAGTTCCGTCAAGCAAAATCTCCTGGAATCCCTAGAACAAGAGCGGATTAAAATGCCGGAGGTGTATGAAGATCTCTCCATTCGTTACCGCCAGGAACCCTTCCGCCTCAAGCTTGCCTACATTGAGCAACGGCTGAAAAATACCCGTGAGCGCAATGCCCGACTCCGGAATATCAATATTTTGGAGGATGATCTGCCCGATGCCACCGTTAGCCTCTGCTATCAATCCAGCCAAATCTTTTTAGAAGAGTTGCACCTGATTCGGGAAAACCTCTTAGAAACCGGGCTAAGTTGTCAGGAATTAGAAAACTTAATTTGTCAAGTTGAAGTCTTTGGCTTTAACCTAGCTCGGCTGGATATTCGTCAGGAAAGTTCCGTACATTCCAGTGCGATTAATGAAATTGTGGAATATTTGCAAGTTTCCGATCGTCCCTACGATGAACTCAACGAAACCGAGCGTACCGCGTGGTTAATTGAAGAGTTATCCAACCGTAGACCTCTGGTTCCCGCAGAAATTCCCTTTAGCGATCGCACCTGTGAGACCATTGAAACCTTCCGGATGGTGCGCAAACTCCAGCAGGAATTTGGTGCTGAAATTTGCCAAACCTACATCATTAGCATGAGCCAGGATGTCAGTGATGTCCTTGAAGTGTTGCTCTTAGCCCAAGAAGCGGGGTTATATGACCCCGTGACGGGGGTCGGCCATTTACAAATTGTGCCGCTGTTTG